>OMIV01000107.1 GCA_900299185.1 Planctomycetaceae bacterium | reverse complement strand
TCGTACCGTCGACAAGCTCTGGGAACTCTGCGCGAAAGTGCTCGACGAGTTCTCCGAAGCCGAATGCCGCAACTACTTAAAACACTGCGGATACCGCCACACTTAAAACTCAACCGCTCTAATGGAGCGAGCTTCCGTCCGTTCCTGCAATGGGACGATCCGTTCTACACGGCCAACGGCGTCGACACGGATATCGACTTCTTCTTGCTAGACTCCAGCGGCAACGTCGTTCGTAGTTCAACAGCCGATAGCATCGGCGATCAATTGCCTTACGAGGGCTTCAGCACGCTCACAAACAGCAGCGGTTCGGCGGCGACTTATCGCATGGTGATCCAGAACTACGCGGGACCAGATCCATTACGCATGCGGTATGTCGACTACGGTCGCAGCACGCTGACCTACGAATACGACACTCACAGCACGACGCTGTCGCAGCACTCAGCCGCAGCCGGAGCTGTCTCTGTCGCCGCCGCTGCGTACTTCAATCAGACCAATGCCGAGAGCTACACCAGCGTTGGCCCAGTAACCATCGTCTTCAATCCGGATGGCTCTCGAAAGACGTCGGACGAGGTCCGCCAAAAGCCAGATCTCACCGCCATCGACGGCACTGATACGTCCTTCTTCGGTGGCGACGCAGACGGTAACGGCAAGCCCAACTTCTTCGGGACTTCAGCCGCCGCACCACACGCTGCCGCAGTTGCTGCGTTGATGATTCAGAAGACGCCTTCGATCACTCCGGCCCAGATCAAGTCGACGCTGATCTCGACGGCGTTCGACATCGGAGCTGCTGGCTTCGACACAGTCACCGGAGCCGGCTTGATCAATGCCTACGACGCAGTCTTCGGTGCCGCTCAGCCCAGTGCGATCCCCTTCAGCGACAACTTCGAAAGCGGCTATCTGTCGTCGGCTTATGAAACTCACAGCTATGTCGATGGCCGCATTCAAGTCACATCCGCAAACTCACCAGCTCAAGGCTCCCAACACGTCACGCTCGGCAATCAAGTCAGCAGCAGCTCCAGCCTCAACGAATTCATTCTGCACCTTGATGCCACCAATCGATCGGGAGTCTCGCTGTCCTTCATCGAGCGTGAAAACAACGACTCAGACAACGCCATGTCCGTGTCATTCACGGGGCATGAGAACTCCGACGGCGTGGCCTTCAGCGTCGATGGCACGACTTGGTATCGCATCGTCAGCCTCACGGGTTCCACTTCGACGAACTCGAATCAAACGCTGACCTACGACCTCAGCACGCTGGCCGCTAACGCCGGAGTGACGTTGGGCTCGGATGTCCGCATCAAGTTCCAGCAATACGGCACCGCCCCCTTCGGCTCGGGCGAGGGCATTGCGATCGACTCGATCTCGGTCACCGCAGCGGTTGGATTTATTGTGACAGAGTCAGCCGGTTCCACGTCCGTCAGTGAAACCGGCTCGACCGACACCTTCGATGTCGTGCTCAGCGTGCAACCGGCATCCGATGTCGTGATTAGGGTCACCAGCGGAGATACCACCGAAGCCACCGTCGCACCGACGACGCTGACTTTCACCACTTTGAATTGGAACGTTGCTCAAACCGTGACCGTTACCGGAGTGACCGACACGCTCGACGACGGCGACAAGACATCGTCCATCAGAATCGCCATCGACGATGCCAATAGCGACAACGCCTTTGATGCCCTCCCCGACCAAACGGTTTCAGTGCTGACGACGGACATCGATCCTGCTCCGTCTGTCACGCTCGAACTCGCCAATAATCCGCTAGCGGAGAATGGTGGAATCGCCACGGTCACCGCGCGGTTGTCGCATCCCTCGGAAAGCTCGATCACAGTCACTCTGGCTTTTGGTGGAACGGCGACCAATGTCAGTGACTACACCCGCTCGGCCACTCAAGTTGTGATCGCCGCAGGTCAGACCACGGGCAGCATCACTCTGACTGGCGTCGATGACTCCATCGACGAATCAGACGAAACCATCACGGTCGACATCTCTGGTGCCACCAACGGCACCGAGTCTGGAACTCAACAAGTCACAGCGACCATCACCGATGACGATCCTTCGCCGGGAGTGAGCTTGTCACTGACCGGCAGTCCGCTCGCTGAGCCCACCGGCACCGCCACCATAACGGCGACGCTCAATGCGGTCTCAGGACGCGACGTCACTGTCGATCTGGGCTTCACCGGAACTGCGACCTTCAACACGGATTACTCGACGACCTCCATCCAGATCGTGATTCCTGCAGGTTCAACCGAAGCCAGCATCTCGATCATTGGCACCAATGATTCGATCGACGAACTCGACGAGACCGTCGTCGTCGACATCACAGCGGTGACAAATGGCACCGAATCTGGCAAGCAGCCAGTCACGGCAGTCATCAGCGACGACGACTCGGCACCTACCGTGTCGTTGTCGCTGATCGGAAGTCCGCTCGCCGAAAACGGAGGCCAGGCCACAGTCACCGCCACGCTGCAAGCGGCGTCTGCTCTCGACGTCACGGTTGATTTGGGCTTCACGGGTAGCGCCACGATCGCCAGCGACTACACCCGCTCGGGCACGCAAATTCTTATTCCGGCGGGGTCGGTTACCGGGTCAATCACTCTGACGGGAATCAACGATGCGTTGGATGAAGACAACGAGACGATCATCGTCGACATCACATCGACCACTAACGCCACCGAGATCGGGACCGAGCAAGTCACAGCGACCATCACCGATGATGATCCTCTGCCCGGAGTGACATTATCGCTCAGCAACAGTCCTCTGGCGGAGAACGGTGGAGCGGAGACAGTCACCGCCACGCTCGACGCTGTCTCGGGTCGGGCGGTCACCATCGATCTCAGCTTCACCGGCAGCGCGACCAACATCAGCGACTACACGCGGTCTGCAATTCAGATCGTGATCCCCGCCGGCTCAACGAGTGGCAGTATCTCGCTGACCTCCGTCGATGACTCGATTGATGAAGCCGACGAAACAATCGTCGTCGACATTGCGGCGGTGACGATTGGCACCGAGACCGGCAGCCAGCAGATCACGGCGACTATCACCGACGACGACGTCGCGGGCTTCACGCTGGTTGAATCTAGCGGTGCAACCAGCGTCAATGAGAGCGGCACAACGGACTCATTCACTGTCGTCCTTAATACACAACCAACTTCCAACGTCGTCTTTGCAGTTGTCAGTGCCGATACCGGCGAAGCGACGGCCAATGTCTCAACGCTGACCTTCACTCCGGGAAATTGGAACACACCGCAAACGGTGACCGTCACTGGAGTTGATGATCAGACAGTCGATGGCAATCAAACGACAGTCATCACCGTGCGCGTCATCGATGCCGTCAGCGACGATGTGTATGACCCGCTCGCCGATCAGACCGTCAGCGTCACCGCGATCGACAATGACGTCGGTAGCCTCAGCATCATTCAAAGTGGCGGCAGCACGTCTGTGGATGAATCAGGAACGACGGACTCCTTCACGGTGGTCCTCGATCGGCAACCTCTGACCGATGTCGTTCTGACGGTCACCGCGAGCGACACCGGCGAAGCCACGGTCGACGTTGCCACGCTGACTTTCACATCGAGCAATTGGAACGTCGCTCAGACAGTGACGGTGACAGGGATTGATGACCTGATCGACGATGGCGATGTCGGCTCCACCATCACGCTGGCCGTCGACGACTCATTATCGGATGACGCCTTTGATCCGGTCGTCGATCAAGTTGTGAATGTCACCACGATCGACAACGACACGGCGGGCTTCACGATCGTGGAGTCCAGTGGCAGCTCCAGCGTTACAGAAGCCGGTTCGACGGATTCATTCACCGTCGTGTTGACTGCAGCTCCTGTTGGCACGGTGACGCTTACTGTTTCAGCGGGCGACACCACGGAAGCCACGGCCGCACCGACCACGCTGATCTTCACCCCCGGCGATTGGAACACGCCTCAGACAGTGACCATCTCGGGAGTGGACGACGTATTGGCTGACGGGAATGTGGTCTCCCAAATCACGATCGCTGTGGATGCAGCTAACTCGTCCGATGAATTCGATGCAGTCAGTTCACAAGCCGTGACGGTGACGACCAATGACGACGACGTCGCCAACTTCGCGATTGTCGAATCGTCGAATCAAACCGCAGTGACGGAAGCAGGCTCAACAGATTCGTTCACAGTCGTGCTCACGGCGGCTCCCGTTTCCGACGTGGTCATTTCCGTGACCAGCGGTGATACCGGCGAAGCCGCGGTCAGCCCGGCCTCGCTGACATTCAACGCTTCGAACTGGAACGTTCCGCAAACGGTGACGGTCGCGGGAGTCAATGACTTCATCATCGACGGCACGCAGACGTCCTTGATCACGGTCTCGATCAACGACGCCCTCAGTAGCGACTTCTTTGATGCCGTTGCGGATCAGACTTTGAATGCGACGACAGCCGATAATGATGTCGCGGGTTTTGTCGTGAATCAGACCAGCGGCTCCACAGTCGTGACAGAAGGCGGCACGACCGACACTTTCACGATCGCCTTAACGGCCCAGCCAGCTTCGAACGTGGTGCTTAACGTCACCGGCAGTAACTCCAACGAAGCCACGGTGTCGCCCAGCGTGCTGACGTTCTCGCCCGGCAATTGGAACGTGCCACAAACGGTGACGGTCACGGGAGTCGACGATCTGCTGATTGATGGACCGCGACAAAGCACCGTAACGATCGCGGTCGACACCAACCTTTCCGACAACGACTTCGACGCACTCCCCAATCAAACCGTCAACGTAACAACGTTCGACGACGACTCGCCGCGTATAACCGTGACTCAGTCAGGCGGCTCAACGGTCGTTTCAGAATCCGGCACGACGGACACGTTTACCGTCGCTCTCGCACGCAGTCCGGCGGGAGATGTCGTCATCAACTTGACGAGCAGCGCGACAGATGAAGTCTCACTCGATGTCGCGACGTTGACCTTCACAACATCGAATTGGGACCAGCCACAAACAGTCACAGTCACGGGACTCAACGACTTCATCATCGATGGTTCGCAGTTGACGACGATTGTGGTGTCGGTCGACGACACTCTCTCGCATCCGGTCTACGCCTCGGCACCGGATGTGTCATTACAAGTACAGACCAACGACGACGATGTCGCCGGAGTGCTGCTAACTCAATCGAGCAACAGCACGTCCGTGGCTGAGACCGGCACGACCGACACTCTGACAGCAGTTTTGACCGCGCAGCCGAATTCGAATGTCGTGATCACCATCGCCCCGAGTGACTCATAGGAAGTGAGCGTGAGCCCCGCAACGCTGACTTTCACGCCGCTGAATTGGAACGTTGCCCAGACCATCACGGTGCAAGGCGTGGATGACGTACTCATCGACGGGACGCAAACCAGCACGCTCAATATCGCCGTCAACGCCAGCCTGTCCGATGACAACTTCGATACGGTCGCCAGCCAAGTCATCAGCGTCACCACGCTCGATGACACGGCTCCGGTTGTGACAGTGCCGGGAACTCAAAACGTGGGCGAAGACACGCAGACGGTCTTCGGAACTTCGAATGGTCTGGCGATAACAACATCGGCCGCGAACTTCGTCGCGCTCAATGTTCGAGTCACCGCCACGAACGGCAGCCTGACTCTCGGGACGGTCCCAGGCGACGTAAGCGTGACGACCACGAACTCGCGGAACATCTTGCTGTCCGGTTCTCCGACTTCGATCAACTCGGCATTGGACGGACTGCGAGTGACTCCGCCGGTCGACTTCTCGGGACCGATTACGGTGACGGTTTCCGCCGAGGACCAGCGTTATGCCGGCGGCGGAGCGGAAGGACTATTCGATCAAGAATCGGTCCTCATCAACTTCGCAGCAGTCAATGATCCGCCCGTGATCACCGGCCCTGTAACAACTCTGTCAGTGGATGAAGATGGCTCTCTGTTGTTCGGCGGTCAATCCGGCAATTCGTTGAACGTGCGAGATGTCGATCTCGGATCTGGGGTCTTACGAGTCAACTTGTCAGCCAGTCACGGCACGCTGTCGATCGGTACGACCTCGGGTATGTCGTTCAATGTCGGAGACGGCAGCAACGACACTCAGATGGAGTTCACGGCCAGCAGCACGACTGCACTCAACGCGGCGTTGGATCGACTGGTCTATCAGCCGACGGGCGACTTCAACGGCAGCGAGTCCATCGTGCTGATCGTTAATGACTTGGGCAGCAGCGGCAGCGGCGGTCCGGGGATTACGACCTTCAACGTTTCTCTTGCGATCACCGCCGTCAACGATGCGCCGACCATTATTGCTCCCACGGGAATCCAATCGCTCAACGAAGACAGCTCGTTGTTGTTCTCAACGACGAATGGAAATGCCGTGAGCGTCAGCGATATCGATGTCGTCGGCACTTCGAATTTGATGCGCATCGGCCTGAGTGCTCAGCACGGTCGGATTGAAGTGGACCCTGGCACCAACGTCAGCATCGTAAGCGGCACAAATCCTTCGGCTGGCTTTGTGATGGAATGCAAGCTGTCCCAACTGAACGCCGCCTTAAACGGACTGCGATACATCCCCGACGCCGAATACTCGGGGAATGATGTGCTGACTCTGACCACGTCGGATTTGGGCAATACCGGCACTGGTGGCGTAAAAACTACAACGACGACATTGGGGCTGTCGGTGACATCGATTAACGACTCGCCGCAGATCAATCTGCCGAACGTTGACCTGTCGACGACAGAAGACCAAACGCTGGCCTTTACCGGGACGAAAACCATTTCCGTCGACGACCTAGATGCGGGTTCGCAACCCGTGCGAGTCAGCCTGTCGGTGCTCGACGGTCGCCTGACACTGGGCACGACGTCCGGTCTGACATTCATCACGGGCGATGGTGCGGCAGATATCTCGATCGTGTTTGAAGGTAGCCTGCTGAACTCCAACAACGCTCTGGCGAGCCTAAGCTTTGATCCCAATTTGAACTTCAACGGTTCGACGCACGCCACGATCTCGATCGACGATCTCGGCAATTCGGAACAGGGCACGGCACTCACGAGCGACGCGACTTTCACGATCAATGTGCTGGCCGCCAACGATGCTCCGATCGGAAATTCCGAGACTTATCGAGTCGCTCAAGGCGGCGTCATCAATGCCACAGACGCCATCGGAGTGGACTTTAACTCGGCCAACAACGGCGTGCTGATTAACGACTCAGACGTCGAGGGTTCGTCGCTGACTGCAGTTCTGCTTACACCGCCCGCGCATCATGTTGGCAACTTCGCGCTGAACTCTAATGGCACCTTTACCTATCGGCATGACGGCGCCGCCATTGCGACGGACTCGTTTACGTATGCCGCCTTCGACGGTGCGATTCAGAGTTCGCCCATCACCGTGACTATCAATGTCGATCTGAGTGTCGTCATCACGTCCGGGCAGAATGTCAGCGTGACGTTGCCAGAGAACTCTGCGGCCACGACGTTGGTGAGTGACGTCGACGCTATGTCTCCCACTGGCGGCGTAGTGACGTATGCCATCTCTGCGGGGAACACGAACAACGCCTTTACGATTGATGCTTCGACCGGCGTTATTCGAGTCGCCAACTCGGCGGCGTTGAACTTCGAATCGCAGCCCGTCTTCACGCTTACCGTGCAGGCCACGTCCATGCTGTCGACGGCAGCCACGATCACCGTCAACTTGTCGGATGTCGCCGAAGCAGTGACCTTGGGGCCATCTCTGTGGGAGAACGGCGAGTTAACTTTGAGCGTCAGCAACGGCGTCATGCGAGTCAGCGACGTGAACTCGGCACCGATCGGCGAGCAGCATGTGCTGGCCAATGTTTCGAGCCTGTCGGTTGTGGGACGTAACGGTTCTTCCGATGTCCTGAAGATCGATACGACCAATGGCCTGCCGCTCCCCGCGAGCGGCTTGAGCTTTGATGGTGGCTTCGGTGGCGGTAACGACGCACTGCAACTGACGGGAAGCCTGACGCTGACTTCATCGTCGTTCTCAATCATGGCGGCGACGCAATCACAGATCGCTCTGACCGCCAACAGCCGCACAACAACCATCACGGCCACGGGAGTCGAAGACGTTGCGGACGCCTTAACGGCCGCAACTCGCAGCGTTGCGTATGGCTCGGGCAACGACTCGATCGTTGTCAGCCAAGGCAGCGCAATTCGGATGGTTAGCTCGCTGGTGACAGTCGATATCGCGGCTCCAACATCCGCGCTGACTGTCTCTTTGGGATCGGGTAACGACGTACTGACCGTCGACAGCTTCCCAACGTCGTCATCCTTCGCGTTGTCGTTCATGGGAGAAGCAGGCCAAGACGTTCTGTCCCTGAATGGACTGCAATTGGGAGCGATCGTTGATGGCGGTCTCGACGACGACATTCTCAACGGCGGCCAGGGCAACGACACCTTGTCCGGTGCTGATGGCAACGACTTGCTCGATGGGCGAGTGGGCAATGATGTGTTGCGAGGCGGAGCTGGCCGCGACACGTTGACGGGCGGAACGGGAACGAATTCTTTGAATGGCGGCGGAGCATCAACGGACCTGATTCGCGAACTCGTCTCAGGAGTTTCGACCGTCACCAGTACGCGCGTCACATCGTCACTCGGGTCCGATGACTTTGTCGCCATCGAGTCTCTGGAGATCAACGGCGCGGCGACAAATGACACCATCGACCTCACCGGATGGACCTTGGCGTCAGACCCAACCGTCTACGGTGGCGCGGGTGACGACACGATCAACGGCAGCTCGCTGCGAGACTTCATGGATGGTCAAGCTGGCAACGACAACCTGATTGGCAACGACGGCAACGATGCCCTCTTTGGTGGTGACGGCAATGACCGGCTTTCGGGCAACGCGGGCAACGATGTGCTCAACGGCGGAGATGGCAATGACTCGCTGCTGGGTGGAGCGGGCAATGATCAACTCACGGGCGGCAGTGGCTTCAATCTGTTGAATGGTCAAGGGGCGACGGACCTCATTCGCGAGTTCGTCTTTAGCTTCGCTACGTTGACTCCGACGCAGTTGGTTTCATCCACAGCCAGCAACAGTTTGCTGGGCATCGAGCAGGCGATTCTCGTTGGCAGCGACAATCCTGAAATGATCGACGCTCGCACGTTTGCAGGCACAACAACTATTGCGGGTGCCGGTGGCAACGACACGATTTGGGGAGGCCTGGGCTTTGATCAAATCAGTGCCGGAGCCGGCGACGACATCGCATTGGGATACGGATCAACGGACATCATCTTTGGCGACGATGGCAATGACACCATCGACGGCGGAGATGGCAACGACAACCTCATCGGCGGCGCAGGTGACGATGTCATTCGAGGTGGAGCAGGCAATGACCGGCTCTCGGGTGGACTCGGTAATGACACACCTGTCTCTTATACACATCTCCGAGCCCACGAGAC
>OMIV01000106.1 GCA_900299185.1 Planctomycetaceae bacterium | reverse complement strand
CGCCACTCGCTACGAGAAAAAGGCTCAAAACTTCCTCGCCTTCGTCCAACTGGCTTCCATCATAATCCTGCTCAAATAGAAAATACACAGGCGATGCAACACAGCGTCCACACGACCTAAGCGCGATCTCATCACCAAGGTCATCGGCGAACCAAGAGCAACCGCCTCGCGACCAAATGATTTTCAATCGGCGAACACCAACGGTCGATCAAACCGATAAGGAGTCTCCACCATGTCTCGGATCTTTGTCAGCTTGGTCTTGCCACTCGTTGCGTTGGCAATGGGTGTCTTTGGCGTTGTGCATGTGCTGCAAGGTTCTCAACCCATGCCGCCCATCGCACCGCCCGTCGAGCCGGTCCGTAGTCCATTCGGTACGAGCATCGCAGCCAGCGGATTGGTCGAACCCAAGTTCGAAAGCATCGCGATTGGCTCAGCACTCTCGGGCATCGTGCTGGAAGTTTTCGTACCCGCTCAGTCTGTGGGCCAGTTGGTCAAGCAAGGCGATCCGCTGTTCCGAGTCGACGATCGACATCTGAAAGCTCAACTCAGTTTGCAGCAGGCCAATCTGCAATCTGCCAAAGCACTCCTCGCCAAATTGGAAGCGATGCCGCGCACCGAAGAGCTCCCGCCGATGGACGCCAAGGTGCAAGCGATGGTCGCTCAACGCTCGCGTCTGCTTGATCAGTTCGAACGCTCCAAGCAGCTCTTTGCCACCAAGGCTGCGACCGACGAAGAGCTGACTCAACGACGCTTGAGCTTTGAAGAAGCCGACCAAAAGGTGGCTCAAACCAAGAGTGAACTTGATCTCCTCAAGGCCGGTGCCTGGAAGCCCGAGATTGAAATCGCCAAAGCCGCCATCGCAGTTGCTGAAGCTCAACTGCAACAGACTCAGACCGAGATCGACCGCGCATTGGTCACGGCTCCGGTCGACGGCAAAGTGCTGCAAGTACTCGTCCGACCGGGCCAAGCGGTGTCGACTCAACCCGGCCAGGCGCTGGTCCTGTTAGGCGACACCACCGAACGCCATGTGCGAGTCGATATCGATGAGCACGACATTCCCCGCTTCGATAGCCAAGCAGCCGCCAAAGCCTTTCGCCGCGGCGACGCTAAGACGGAACTCTCATTGCGATTCGTGCGGTTAGAGCCATACGTCATTCCGAAGAAATCGCTGACCGGAGACAACAGCGAGAGGACCGACACGCGCGTCCTGCAAGCGATCTATGTGATTGAATCCAGCTCGGTGCCGGTCTACGTTGGCCAACAACTGGATGTGTTCATCGAAGGCAAGTAGCAGGTAATAAATCCGACATCTCTGGAGTGGCCTCATGCTGCGAGTGCTGGGAAATCAAAAGACCGTTTGCGATGGCTTCTCGCGTCGCGAACTGCTGCAAGTCGGTGGCCTGGGAATGCTGGGACTCAACGTCGAAGGCTTTCTCCGTCAACAAGCAGCTCAAGGGCAGACGACCGCTGGTGCCAGCAGCTTTGGCCGCGCGAAGTCTTGCGTGCTGCTCTACCTCTATGGTTCTCCTTCGCAGTTGGAACTGGCCGACTTAAAGCCCGACGCCCCGATCGAGATTCGCGGCGAGCTCGGCGGCATTGCCAGTAGCTTGCCCGGATTGGATGTCTGCGAACTCATGCCGCACTCGGCCAAAGTGATGGACCGCATGACCGTCGTCCGCTCGGTGACGCACCCGCATCCCATTCACGGCGTCGCGTTCGCACTGACGGGCATCCCCACAATCGACGTTGGCATGGAGTTAAGCCCTCGGCATCCGGCGCATCATCCCTACATCGGCTCGGTGGTGGATTACTTCGATCGACGACGCGGCGGGCAAAGCCAGTTCGAAGCGCCTCGTCACATTGCCTTGCCTTTCCCCTTCAGCAGCCAGCGAGAAGGCGAAGTACCTCGCGCAGGTTTGAACGCCGCGTTCCTCGGCAATGCCTACGACCCGATTTGGACCGAGTTCCACGGCACCGCGACCGACAGCATCTTCAAGAAGCTCGGCGCCAAAGAACGAACGATCTTCGACCCGTACATGGGCGTCACTCCAGAAAGTCGCTTAGCGATCGCAGCCGCCACCGAGATGCCTGCCGAGCTAACGATCGATCGACTGAATCGACGTCGCAGCTTGCTCGATCAATTCGACGCCGCGAGACGACGTTCGGATGAATCAAAGACCGCCCAAGGGTTCGATCGCGAACGTCAGATGGCTTACAGCTTGATTAGCTCCACGAAGGTGCGTGACGCGCTCGACCTCTCGCGTGAGTCCGCCGCGATGCGCGAGAGCTATGGCATGACGCTGTTCGGTCAAAGCTCGTTGACAGCGCGACGACTGATCGAAGCGGGCTCTAAGTTCGTCACCGTTGTGTGGGACGAGTACGGCCTCGCAGGCATGGGCTGGGACACGCATTGGAACCACTACGAGCGAATGCGGCGCGAACTGATGCCGAGCTTCGACAAAGCGTTGTATGGGCTCATTACGGACCTCGATACACGCGGCATGTTGGACGAGACGTTGGTGTTGGTGCTCAGCGAGCATGGCCGCACTCCGCAAATCAATAAGGCATCGGGCGGCGGGCGCGATCATTGGTCGAAGGTGTATTCAGTCATGATGGCTGGCGGCGGAGTGAAGCGCGGCAACATCGTCGGAGCCTCCGACAAGATCGGTGGCGAAGTCGCCGATCGACCGGTCTCACCTAAAGACATCCTGGCGACCGCTTATCACCTCTTGGGTATCGACCTCGACAGCACCATGCCCGATCGCACCAACCGCGCGATCAAGATCGTCGACGCCGAAGTCGTGCCAGAGATCTTGGCATAGCACTCCGACGGCAAGCTGCGTCTCCGTTTGATGACTCTTCGAGAGCACATCGATTGAGGGTTCCTGACTCCCATGTTTCTGTCATCCAAGCATTGCAGACAGGAAGATTCGAGACAGGAAAATGAAGCCTGACGTTGCCGACTGAAGTCCGTGGCGTAGGTTTTCAACCTAAGACGCTACGAAGGATGAGGCAGGTTGAAAGCCTGCCCCACATCAAGTGGTGACTCTTGCCGGAAGGATTCAAGACACCTCAGTGGCTGCATTTCTTCCGATGCTCAAAGAATTCAGTGCGATGAGTTCCCAACTCAAACTAACTCGACGCAAACCGCAGAACTGACGTCGAAGTCATCAACCAACCGCTCTGTCGGTGACATCGAGTGCCTTAGCTCAACTCATTGAGCACAGCGACAACATCGCTTTCGGGCACGCCCTTCACGGTTTCGACATGGCCCATCTTCGAGGGCAAGACGAAGCGCAGTTGGCCTCCGACCGTCTTCTTATCGAGCCGCATTTTGTCGAGGATGTCGACGTTCTCGAACCGACACGATGCAGGCAAGCGGATCGGCAAATGGACGGCCCGCAACAACGCTTCTTGCCGCGCGGTGACGCTCGCATCGATGCGTCCCAAACGCTCGGCCAGTCGGCTGGCATACGGCATCCCAATGGCCACCGCCTCGCCGTGTAAGAGTTCTCCATAACCAGCCAAGGCTTCGAAGGCGTGAGCGAACGTGTGACCGTAGTTCAGAACGGCTCGCAACCCCGTCTTCTCAAACTCGTCCTGCTCGACAACGTAAGCCTTCAGCTCGCAACTGCGCGCGATGATCTTTCGAAGCACATCCGGCTGTCGATTGTTGAGACCATCGACATGAGCTTCGAGATAGTCGAAGAAGTCAGCATCGAGGATCACGCCGTACTTGATCACCTCAGCCAACCCCGACCGGTACTCGCGATCCGGCAGCGTGTTGAGCACTCCCGTATCAATGAAAACACCGAGCGGCTGATAGAACGCTCCGATCATGTTCTTCGCTGCCGGATGATTGATGCCAACCTTGCCACCCACGGAGCTATCAACGTCGGCCAGCAACGTTGTCGGCACTTGGATGAACGGCACGCCGCGTGTGTACGACGACGCCAAGAAACCTGCGAGGTCGCCCATCACGCCACCGCCCACCGCAATCACTGCCGTGGAGCGATCCGCCTTCATCTCGACCATGCGGTCATAAAGACTCTGCAAGACGGAGAACGACTTCGAAGTCTCACCAGATGGAAGTTCAATGACATGCACATCCCAGCCGGCTTGCCGAGTGCTCTCGGCCACCGTGCGAGCATGCGCGGCAACATTGACATCGGTCACGACGAGGGCTTTGCGAGTCCCGGAATGATTGGCATTCCGACGACCGAACCAGTCATTGACGGTGGCCCCGATCTCGGCCAGTCGATTACTTGTGATGAGGATGTCGTAGCTGCGTTCTTGCAGATTGACATGCACCGTTAAGTCTTGAGTCATCATCCCGCCGCCTGAATCACATTCGGAAGTACCCGAGCCATCACATCCGCAAGCTCGCCGGTAATGACGGCTCCCGCCGCTTGCTTATGACCGCCACCGTTGAATCGCTCTGCAACGCTGGCCACATCAATTCCCAGCCGACTGCGGAAGCTCACTTTAATCGTGCCATTGAGCTGCTCGATGGCGATGAAGGCCGCTTTCACGCCGGCAATCTTCAGACACTCGTTGACGAGATCTTCGGTATCTGCCGGAACCGAACTGGTCTCGCGGAAGTCACGCTGAGCGACCCACAAGTAAGCCACCTTGCCATCGCCATCCACAACAATGCGACTGACAACGCGACCGACCAATCGCAAGCGAGCCTTCGAATGTTGCTCGTAAAGCTGCGAGTACAAAGCCGCTGGTTCGACCCCCAGATCAATCAGTTGGCCAATGATTCGCATCGTGCGACCGGTCGTCGACGGAAAACGAAACCAACCAGTGTCAGTCGCAATAGCGCAATACAACGCCGTCGCCACATCGACCGAGAACTTCACATTCAGCGTTTGCCCGAGTTCAAAAATCAGCTCGCCCGTCGCGGCAGCCGTGGTGTCTTTAATAACCACGCCGCCGAGATCATCCGAACTCACATGATGGTCGATGACGCCCTTGGCTGCCTTGGTCGTCTTCAACACGTTGCCGATCTCTTGCAACTGAGTCCAAGCGCTGGTGTCGACAACAATATGAGCGTCAGCATCGCGCATCTCATCGGCAGAGATCCCCTCGCCAATCTTCAGCACACGTTTGGTGGGATCGAGAAAGCCCAAGCTCGCCGGCGCGGCCGAGGGATTCACGATCCTCACCGTCTTGCCGAGCGATTGCAGGATATGAGCCAGTCCCAGCTCGGAGCCGATTGCATCGGCATCAGGCCGGACGTGACTCGACAACACGAACCGCTGATTCCTGCGGATGAGATCAATAAGCGGTGTCCAATCGAGTGCCATGCGGAGCTTTCAAAGAGGAAGCCATGAGAGCCGAAGAATTCGGCAAAGACGCAGATTGAGATGAGGTCGGCGTCGACGATTGAGCCCATCGAACACCAGCGGCAGCCTCGATCAAGCCCGGACCAACGGCTGCATTCTCTGGCCGTGTTCGCCAACGCGGCGGGAGACTACTGCCTTCAACCCGCTTTGACGATTGCTTCCACGTTGCGAATGTCCGCCTGCAACTGAGCCTTTAATTCGTCGACGTTTGCGAAAGGTCGGGTATCGCGCAGCCGCTGAATCAATTCAATGTCTAACGACTGGTCATAGAGGTCGCCTTCAAAGCCCAGCAAGTGCGCCTCGAACTTTCGTCGTCGCTCTCCAAAAGTCGGATTCGGCCCGAGATTGATCGCCGCAGGCCAGCCTTTTCCATTGTGATGCACCAGCCCGGCATAGACACCTTCGCACGGCAAGACCGTCGCGATGTGAGTGACATTGGCCGTTGGAAATCCCAGCGTCCGGCCTCGCACCGAGCCCTTCACCACCAAACCTCGCACTGTGTAGCGGTGGCCCAGCAAGTCGTTGGCTTGATCGACTTCACCGCGCGCCACGGCATCTCGCACCGCGCTCGACGAAGCCATCTGTGCTCCGACAAATACGGGTGGGACAATTTCCAAAGTCAGATTGTCGCGCCGACACAGCTGCTCTAAGACTTTGATATTGCCGGCTCGATTACGTCCGAAGAAAAAGTTCGGACCTTCGACCAAGCCCGAAGCGGCAACTTCGCCACGCACCACACTCTCAAAGAAATCATCCGGCGACAGATTCAGCAGTCGCAGATCAGTCTGATAGACGATCAAGAAGTCGACGCCACAGTCAGCAATCAGCTCGGCCTTCTGCTCGGTGGTCGTCAATCGTGGAGGAGCTTCTTGAGGTCTCAGCACTTCGATCGGATGTGGCTCGAAGGTCAGCACCACGGAAGGCACTTGCCGTTCGCGAGCTTGTCGAGTCAACGCCGCGAACATCTGCTGATGACCGCAATGCACGCCATCGAAATTGCCGATGGCCAACACACCGCCTCGGTAACCGGCGTTGTCATCAAATGCTCGCAGCAACTTCACAATCAGTCTCCACTCCGCAGCGTCGCTGCTCGTCCGGCAGCCCACCTCGTCAATCAAATCTCTACGGAGTCTCATCATCGGCTGTGCCCGAAACCGGGACAACCTCTTGAGCACGATTGCCTCGGAAGCGACTCAGCTCCAGACGCATCGCATCGCGCATCGCCACTCGTTGCTTCGCTTCCAGTCCATTGACCAAAAGGACGTCGTCAACCACGAATTGGTCGCCCTCGCGAATCAGCGAGACTCGCGCTCCATACCGATCATCACCAAACGTCGCGGTTGCTTTGAGATCTTCGACATCCAACTTCAACAGCGGCTGCGCGAGATGCTCCAGAGGATTCAGGCCCACGTTGGGAACCTTCGGAGCCGTGTGCCAGACCAACCGATTCAGGTCTCGGGAAGAAGTCTGCTGCAACGCCTTGAGATCCTCGTCAGTCATGGCGTTGTGGAAGCGTTGCACAGACACCATCACTTCCAGCGTGTGCTTGAAGGAGTTTGGACGCCCCACCGTTGGCATCATGATGTCATCAACAAAGAGCTGTCCGTTCTTGTCATGCAAGACGTAGGTCAAAGCTCGATTGCCCTGGCGAACGGTGATCTCTGTCACCGCCCCACTGAAAACAGTCGCGATCACATGCGGCTCGGCAGCTTCCACTTCCAACATCGGCAACTGGCTGTGCAATGCCTCGTCGATCCGACTCCACACTCGTCGCTTGAAGTCAGGTGTTGCCAGTACCAAGAGCATGTCGAGATCTCGCTGAGTAACCGCTGCCGCAAAGGCATCGACGATCGCTCGCGATGTAAACAACGATGAGAGCCGCTTTTCTTGCTTCTCTTCGAGGTCGTAAATCGACACATCGCTCACGAGATACTTCACAGCCGACTGCGAATCTTCGGCCTCGATTCGCAGCAAATTCATCTTCATGACTTCGTGCGACTGAGTGACGATGAAATCCGCAATGCCAGCTTCCAATCGCAACTGATGAGTCGTCGCGGAAGCAGCGGGAGTCGGCAGAGACACCAAGTTCAAATCGCTGGACTCCAAACTGCCGCTGTAGAACGACGGCTTCGAGACAGCCTTTAAGCGAGTCTTATCCGCCGCGGCATAAGCATCGAGGAACTCCACCGCCGAGTTCAGCGCAATCGCCAACTGGCGCACCGAAGGAATCTGCTTGTCCTTCTCGGTCTTGTTCTCTACGGCCACGTCGTGAATCAACCAGTGACCGTCATGCCTGCGGAACGAGATCAGCATCTGCCCGGCCTTGCGGGACAACTTCACGATCGCGGCATCGTCATCGATCTGAGCTTCCGGCTTACTCTTCGAGTCCGGCATCTTGTCGCCAATGGTGAGCTTGGCGAGGCTCGCCACGTACTCTGGCGGCAGCTTGCCAAGAATGTCGCCCATCTCTGGCGTCGCGAGCGCGACCATGTCCGATCGAGCGCCACGATTCCAGACCTGTAAGAACTCTCGCACCGACGTCATCAAGTCCATCAGTTCGGTCACGGAGCGAGTCGCAACGATGTTGCCTTTCTTTTGACGAATATGAATGTCGTCAACGACCCACTTCTTCGAACCTGGCTCGCGAGTCAGCCGATACTTCACGCGTTCCTTCCGCTCACCCACCTCAACCGTCACTCGCTTTTCGTTATCGCTGACGGTCTCAACTTTGGTGATGTTGATTTCGCCCTTCGGCAATCTCAGCACAGCAAAGTCATCGATCGACTCATCGAGACGCAGCGCCTTTTGCTCGAAGTTATCCGAGGCAGACTCGCGAGCTTTCGCAGCATCGTGCTCTTGAAGCGCCTTCGTGAATGCTGTGATCGCTCGGGTTTCGACCATGTTGGCGCAGCCAACCAGCGACAGCAGGCCAATCGCCATAAAAAACACGAGCTGAGTTCTCGCTGACCAAAGCAACGATGACATAGCCAAACTCGCTAGGGAGATGAAACCAGAGCGGGCCAATGTCGAACCGTTCGAGACGAACGACGCGACGCACCGCAAGAAAGGTTTGAGAGGTGAATTTCGAAGGGATGGTGAGCGAAATTAGACAATTCGCCCGAGAGGGACGGGGCTTGTCGCAAATTGACTAAAGCCGGTCAATATGAGTCACCGGCAGAGTTGATGTGAGACTCGAATGCAGACGCGACGACCGCGCTCCAGCAGCTTGCTCAATGACGCGACCGCAAATTTTTGCTTCCGAGTGAGAACAGCGTCGCGCAGCATCAAGGTTTGAATTTCTGGTGACGCGAGTGACGGAGTGACTCGCCTACGAAGTTCAGTCGCTCCGAGATTGAGACGAGCGACCCGAGAACATTGCTTCGAGGATGCACTCGTCATTGATTACGACGAACAGATTTGGCTGTTGCGACGAAATCGCTGATTCAAGACATTAGCCCTCACTAAGCATCGCCCTTGTTATGGAGTGAAGCATGACCTTGTTGCTGGAAGATCCGCCACAGCCCCTTACTCGAAAGCCAGTGACCGCCCAGCAGTTGCTATCGCTGCCGGACCAGGATCGCTTCGAACTTGTTAACAATGAAATCGTGGAGCGATGCATGGGCTGGGAATCGGAACTCTTTGGCTCGCGGCTCCTCATTCAGTTGGGTGCTTACTGTGAACAAGCGGGCCTCGGTGAAGTGAATGGTTCCAATGCGAGTTACCAATGTTTTGGCCATGCATTCCCCGATGATCCCGATCGAGTTCGCAAACCGGATGTGTCGTTTATTGCCGCAAAGCGACTCCCGCGCAGTTCCGAGATCAAAGGCCATTGCATGATCGCTCCGGATCTCGCCGTGGAAGTCGTTTCGCCCCACGATCTTTATGGCGATGTCGAAGCCAAGGTCGACGAGTACTTGCAAGCTGGAGTGAAACTGGTGTGGGTCGTCGATCCTCGAACAAAGTCGATTCGAATTCATCGACCTGATGGAACCGTGCAAGACTTGGGACTCAAAGACGAACTCAATGGCGAGGATATCGTTCCGGGATTCCGTTGTGCGGTCAGCCACATCTTCAAGGCGACCACCTGATTGCCAGTGAGACCTACAAATGACCGATCACCTGCGAGAGCCGCTGCAACGGCGCGACATTCTGAGAGCAGGGACGATTGGCTTGCTGGGGATGTCGTTGCCTCGATTGATTGCAGGACAGCGAGCCGCTCAGGCAGCGAATCCGAACTCGTTACCAATCCGCGCAAAGTCGACCGTGCTCCTGTTTATGTGGGGAGGACCGGCTCAGCAGGACACGCTGGATTTGAAAATTTCGGCACCGAAAGAGATTCGCGGCGAGTTCAATCCCATCGCGACCAACGTGCCCGCCATTGAGATCTGCGAGCACTTCCCGCTGCTGGCTCAACGCTGCGACAAACTCGCGATCATCCGATCGATGACTCACACCGACGTCGACCACACCACCGCGACGTCGTATCTCCTCACCGGCCAGCCTCCTGCCATTGGCAGCGACCTGCGGAAAGACTGGCCCAACATTGGAGCCGTGCTGGCGCGAATTGGACGAGGCAAAGATCCGCTCCCTCCGTTCGTCCAAATGCGTCCCAAGATGCCGGGCGATGTCCCGCGCTTTGTTGAAGAAAGCCACGGCCAGTTCGCAGGGTGGCTCGGCCCCACTTGGGATCCACTGACGATCGATGCTCGCCCGGACCTGCCCGACTATCGCGTTGGCGACTTCCTGTTGCCCGAGGGCATTGATGGCCGCCGCATGGACGAGCGACGCTCGCTACTGGGACAAGTCGAGCGACGGTTGGATCAGCTCGATCAATCTGGATCGCTCGGAACGATGAGCCGTCACTACAGCCGCGCGTTCGACTTGCTCTCTTCTGCGGTCGGAAAAGATGCGTTCGATCTCAATCAAGAATCCGACGCCATTCGGGATCGATATGGCCGCAACCCGCACGGGCAATCGGTCCTTCAAGCACGGCGGCTAATCGAACGCGGCGTTCCGCTGGTCACGATCTTTTGGCCGAACGACGGCATCAAGAATGTCAGCGTGTATTGGGACACACACAGCCGCAACTTCATTGACCTGCGCGACCGACTCATGCCGCCTGCGGACCGCGCGCTGTCGACGTTCTTAGACGACCTGTCCGAATGCGGACTCTTGGATGAGACGCTCGTTGTCTGGACCGGCGAGTTCGGGCGGACTCCGCGCATCGGTCAACGAAACAGTGATGCCGGCGCAGGAGCCGATGGTCGCGATCACTGGCCCAATTGCTTCTCTTCAATCCTGGCGGGCGGCGGTATTCGCGGCGGTCAGGTTTATGGTTCGTCGGATCGCTACGCGGCGTATCCAGCGACCAACCCAGTGAAGCCCGTTGACCTTGTCGCCACGATCTATCGCCAGATGGGAGTGCCGCCAGGACTAGAACTGAACGACACGCTCAATCGCCCGTTTGTGATCTGCCCCGGCAATCCGATCGCAGACTTGATAACATGAACCAAGGACAGCATCTGCTTGCTCGACCGGCTACTTCTTCGTTTTGGCCGCTTCCTTCCAATCCAGCACGCGGACCGAACCAGACTTGCCGGTGTATTCGTAGGCTCCAATTTCAAGAGCCCGAAACGCAGGTCGTGCATTCAACACCATGTCAGTAGTAATCAGTCCTCCCGAATCTGCTCCCGCGTTGATCGCAGGCGAGCCCATCGCCAACTGATAGTTGCCGTTTGCTCGATCAACAAATCGCGGTGGCTTGATGACGTCGCCTGCCCCCCGTGTCGTCCCGTAATACTTGTTACTCTGACCGAACAGCAAATTGTTGCTAGCATCGAGCGTCCCTCCGACGCGATAGATGCCGTACGAATTCTGCTTTCCCGCATTTAAGTCGCCGTAAGCAACAATGTTGTTCTTCGCTCGTGCAGTCCCGCCGGTCGGGTACAAGCCGATGTAGTTATCTACGAGGGTGTTGTTCCACAGTTCCATCACCCCCTTGGTAGAATTCACTACCAACCCATACGTGCCACCCGTCACGACGTTGTTCGAGACTTCAACAGCGACAACCTGAGAGGTTCCAATCCCGTAGGCATTCTTCCGCATTAAGTTGCGCCGCGCAATCACTGACGCCGCGTTCGGTGTCTGCCACAGTGCCGCATAGATCCCGTAGCCACCGATGCTATCGATGGTGTTATCTGTCGCAGTTAATGCCACGTCGTAAGTCAGAACTCCATAACCTTGATTCGAGCTGATTGTTGAGTTCGTCAAACTTGCCGGGGCGCGATACAGGACAAGGCCATGAGAACTGCCTGATTGCATCGAACAGCGAGTCACAGACACGGCAGCATCTGCCAATGGACTAATCACGGCACCGCTACCGTTACTCGCGAAGGTTGAATCTCTCACAGAGATCGGCTGCTTCAAGATCGTGGCATCGGAGTTAGCCACATACAGCCCGCAATTCGAGTTCCCAGAAAATGTCGTCTTCGAGACATCGATGCTCGGACCATCAACGTGGTAGATCCCAATTTCGCCGCCGTTGATCGTCGAATTGGAGCAAGTCAAAGCGCCGTAGTAATGCTGAAGGCCATAAACGTTGCTGCCAATGCTCACTCCGCTGAGCGATACGTTGCCTCGATTCATGTAAATGCCAACGGTGTTACCAGAGATATCCAGCCCGGTTGTCGAAGTCAGATTCAAGTCCTTGGAGAAGTACCCCAAGCCATAGCCGTTGTTACGAAACGCCGTCTGTTTGTTCGCCGCATTCAGTGCGAAGTCAGAACTGATCCATGCCGCTCCCCATCCGGTGTTCTTCTCCACGACGAGGTTGGTCACTGCGCTGCGAGTCGTGGCGTTGGTGTCTTGCACATACAACCCATTCGCGTTGCTGGTGATCGTGGTGTCAGAAAGCGACACATTTTGCCCAGACAAATACGACCCCCAACTTGTCGCTCCTTGAATAGAGCAGCGGGTCAAACTGCAGTTGGTGAATCCGGTCGCATAAACGTCGTACACGCCGCCACTCACTGTCGTGTCAGTCATCGCTAGCGTGCCACCGGAGATGTAGACCGGGTAGCTAGCCCCCGTGATCGTCGACTTTTGAAAGTTGCATTGGCTGTTAAGCAAGTACCAGCCGAGATACGCGTTGTTGAACGACACGTTGGTGTTTTGCGTCACATTCACATTCGAGTTGTAAGCCACTACGGCGTATGTGCCATTGGTAAAGCTCAGATTGGCCAGATCCGGAGTACTGGTCGTCGACGGATTCAGCTGGATTCCGTAAGTGCAATTAGCGAACGAGCAATCTCGAACCGTCAGTGAAGGAATCTCCGAGTAGACTGTCCAATTCGTGGAGGACGAGTTGAACGAGCAGTTTCGCACCGAGGCCGTTTTCGCGTTGGATTGGATGTAGACACTCGAAGAAACCCGATCGAACCGACAGTTTCGAATGGTGATGTCGCCGGTGTAGGCCAACACGCCGAAGTTGGAACAGTCTGACAAACTCAATGAATCAAGCGTGATCTGAGGTCTCGAGCCATCGGTCCGCTGCTCGATGTAGATGCCAGTTTGATTTCGAACAAATTGCACGTTTTGCGACGAGGTCAAAGTGAAGCTCGGCACGCGAGCATCGACCCATAGGCCAACCACGTTGTCGCTCAACGTGAGCGTTCCCATCGTCGCACCGTAAGAAGCGACAAGCACGCCATAAGTCCCATTCGCGAAAGTGCAATTCGAAATGCTCGCCGGACTGACGTCCGCATTGAGGTAGCAGCCGTATGTCGCGTGGGCTGTCTGACAGCTCGTGATCGTGGCAGTGTCGCAGCTGCCATACAGCGGGAAGTTAACGGTGTCGAAAGAGTTACTCGTCACGATGATGTCGTCGGCATCATTGCCATAAACGCCGTAATTACTGTTGGTGAATGTGCAGCTCGTCAGGGTCAGGTCGCCCTGAGTGCTGCTGTAGACTCCACCTTGCTGACCACTGCTGTGTTGGAACGAACAACTTGTTGCCGTGAATTCGGAGTAGTCGTAGTTAAGCACATCCCATGAAGTGCCATTTAAGAACGAGCAGCTCGTCGCGTTGTAGGTACAAGTGGGATAGGAGCCATTAGCTGCCGTGCTGTAGGCGACAATGCCAGTCACCAACGAATCGAACACGCAGCCGGAAAAGGTCATGTTGGTGCAACCCTTCGACACATAGACGCCGTAGCCGCGTTGAGATGTGTTGAGCGTTTGAAATTTGAAACCACTGATGACCCAACGATTCAAACCTTCAAATTGCAACGCATAGTTGCCGGCTGCCCCCCGCAAGATGACGTCGCCGCGATCGCCAGTATTCGAGCCATTGACGACTGCGACGAGCTGTATTGTCGAGTTACTACTGCCGCTATTCCCATTCCCGTTTCCACTATTGCTGCTGCCGCTGCCACTGTTTCCGTTTCCGTTCCCGCTATTGCCACTCCCACTATTGCCGCCAGCGTTGCTGCTGCCGCTGTTTCCATTGCCGTTGCTGTTGCCGCCCGCATTGCTATTCGAGCTGCCGTTTCCACTGTTGCCTGAGCCACTATTACTTCCGCTGCTACCGCTATTGGAACCTGACGAACTGCTGGAGTTACTCATCTTGTTGAACAGCACCGTGCCGTCGTAGGTACCAGCTCCGACGTAGACGATGTCGCCTAAAGACAAAGTCTGCTGAGAAACTTTGCTCAGCGTCTTCCAAGCATTCGATGCAGACGTTCCCGACTTCGAATCGTTGCCATTCGAGCGGACGTAGTACGTCGCGGACTGGGCCGTCGAACAAACGCCAGCCAGAACCAAGACAGCTAAGAAGAGTCGTCGAAGAGTGCGAGTCATGGATTAAACCGTTGGTTGGGACTCCATTCCAAATGACTAAGTCTTGTTGGATCCTCAACAAAGCGAAGCGATCGACGCGCGAAACTCAGCGCGGGATTTCGACCTCACTGAGGAATCGGCGGCATTGGAATTCCGGGAAAAGTGGGAGCAGGCGGCAACTGCGGCATGCGCCCTGGACCGGCTAATGTCGGGAGAGCAGGAGTAGCTCGTGGTCCGCGATCAAAAGAACGATTGCCGCGAGCGTTGGTCCGACTGTTCGAAGCCAGCTCTGTGGTGACGGGTTGGTCGAACATGCTTGAGTTCCACCGAGCACCATTGAACTGCAGAGTGATGGATGGTTCTTGCAGTGAAATGACTTCGACACCTTGCACGACATTGCCAGGCTCGACGATGTCCGTCAGCGGGCCGATCTGCACGATCGCACGATCTGATCCCCCTTCGACTTTCACGAAGCCGAGCACTCGAACTTGAGGAGTCCCGTCAGCGTTCTTCGTCGTCGCCGAGAAATGAGAAACATCGACTTGTGGCGGCGTAAAGAAGTCCTCGTTCTTGGGAAACGGCGGTTCGAACTCTTTGGGAATCGGAGTTGCCTCAGCCGACTCATCTGAGGCCACTGCAGCCTCGTCCTTCTTGGCCTCCGCCACGGCTTGTTCCGCCTGATGAGCATTCGCTGCCGAACAGCCCGCCAATGCCAACAGTGCCAAGACCGCTAAGAACCAAGTTATGGATCTCATGATTTGCTCCGTGCTGAGTATTCGTCGTGCCCTACCCGCGGCCCTTCAAACCATCGCCGCTCATCAACTCATAGGTCGCATAGCTCGACACACGGCTCCATCTTCGGACAGCAGGCTCGCTTCCTCGCAGAAGCAGTGTTTCACCTGACGAGCGTCGCCCGGCGATTCGGTTATGTCGGCTGATGCCGGTTAGATCGAAGCGCATCGCCGCAACGTCGCTTAATCCGGTTGCCGCATGGAATCCGCGACCTATCCGTCAGGTATGGCAGTCTCTCTCGCCGCGATTTCATCCCAATCGTCGAGCGACGGACAGCGGTCTCCAGTAATCGAAATTCCATCCGACACCTGCATTCAATCCTCAGTGAGGCTCTCATGGCCGAGACCGTTGAAAAGATTCTGGTCCTTGAACCCAACCAGGTTCAGGGAGAAGTCACCGCCTTCCGATTGCGGCTGTTGGGCTATCGCGCTCAGTGGATCAAGTCGGGTCTCGACTTCTGGTCGACGCTTTACATGGAACATCCCGACGCCGTGATCATCTCGTTGGATGGCAGCGCTAAGGATGGACTCGAAGTTCTTGAACAACTCGGCAGCGATGCGCGCACTTCGAAGATCCCAGTCATGGTCACTTCCGTGAAAGCAGAATTGGATCTGGTCGAGAAAGCATGGAGAGCCGGTGGTCGAGACTTCCTCGTCACGCCATTCGACCCCGCGATGCTCGAACAAAAAGTGGCCAAGCTGTTGGCTCGGCGAGTGAAAGAAGACGCCGCCGATGACGCGTTGGTGGCCTGATGAAGTTCGTTCTGGCAGACCAGTTTCATTTCACAACAACCAACAACTTAGAAGCACAGCGGGTCTGATGAGATACCGCTGCCAGGCAGTTTTAAGAGAGAATTCAACATGGCTGGTCGGTTGGGTGACATCCTCATTGCCCGTGGCTTCGCGACGAACGAAGACGTCTCGAAGGCACTACTATCGCGCGGCATGTTGGGCGAAACATTGCTCAAGCACGGCGTCATCAATCGCGTGCAACTGGGTGAAGCCCTGTCAGAGCAATTCGAAGTGCCCTTCGAAAACTTTGCTCCCGAGGACGTGCATCCGCAGATGGTGCGTCTGCTTCCCGAGACCTTCGCTCGCCGCCGCCGCATCACTCCCATTCGAGTTCGGCAAGGTTGGATGCTTCTAGGAATGGAAGCCCCCGACGACATCGAAGCGATCTCTGAAGTGGAACTTATCACGGGCTATAAGGTCGATCCGGCGGTTGCGCTGCGCGAAGACGTCATGAAGGTGATCGACCGCAGCTTCGACGACCGCGTCTCGGCACGTCAGACCGCCGTCGACATTCACATTGAGGAACTCGAACGAGCTCGCTTGGCCGGTGATGTCGTCATCGCCAATCAAGAAGACGAGAACGCGCCGATCATCAAGCTCGTAAAGTCCATCTTGATGGGCGCCGTTAAAGCCCGAGCCAGCGACATTCATCTCGAACCGTATCGACCTCAGATGCGCGTGCGCTATCGAGTCGATGGCGAGTTGCAGCAAGTCATGACCATTCCTCGCGACAGCGAAGAGCCCGTCGTCGGACGCATCAAAGTCATGGCGGACATGGACACCACCGAGAAGCGCCGGCCTCAGGACGGCAACCTCACCATTGAAGACAACGGTCAGCGAGCCAGCTTCCGCGTCAGCACCATTCCCACGGTTGACGGTGAGAAGGTCGTGATGCGTGTGCTGGATGAAACTAGCAAGTCATTTGCGTTCGAAGCACTCGGCATGGCACCCAGTGAGATCACTGTTTGCAAAGAACTGATCGCGAAGCCGCATGGCATGATCGTCGTCACTGGTCCCACTGGCTCGGGCAAGACCACGACCATGTACACGATGCTGACCAACATCAATCCCAACGAAAACAACATCTCGACCATCGAAGACCCGGTTGAATTCCGATTGCCCGGCATTAACCAGGTCCAAGCCGACAACGAGCACGGCATGGGTTTCGCCAATGGGTTGAAGTACCTGATGCGACAAGACCCCGACGTCATTCTCGTCGGCGAAATCCGAGACAAAGAAACGGCTCAAGCGGCCGTTCAAGCCGCTCTCACCGGCCACTTGCTGATCAGCACCTTGCACACCAACGACGCGGTCGGCGCGGTGTCTCGACTGAACGATTTGGGTCTCGATTACTTCAAGATCGCAGGAGCGTTATTGGCGTCGTTAGCTCAGCGACTGCTCCGCAAGATTTGCCCGAACTGCAAAGAAGAAGTCGAACCGAACGTCACACTGCTGGAGCAATTGCTCGAAGGCAAACAGTTGCCGAGCGACTCGAAGTTCTATCGTGGTCGAGGCTGCAACAAGTGCTTGAATAGCGGCTTCTCGGGCCGTCTGCCGATCTACGAAATCATGCAAGTGTCACCGGCCTTGGAGAAAGGCATCGAAGCGGGACTGCCAACTTCGAAGCTACGAGATATCGCCGAACAAGAAGGTATGACGCGACTTGCTCAGGCAGGACTGAAAGCCGCGATCAACGGCCTCACCACCATCGAAGAAGTGTATTTCAAATTGTCAACGTGATACGGCAGTGATGCCGAACAGCATTCTCATTCGTCTCGTCATTCCCAATCAGAGCGTTGAAATCGTGAGACGATTGGGACGACTAGAACCAAGACAGATTCAATTGCAGAGATTCATTCATGGCCACCGTCGCGCTACCGTCCAACAAGCAAGCTCCGCAAGGACTCGAAGGCTTCATCAAGAAGCTCTCCGAGATCCAGATCGGCGGCGGCGGTCCGATGAAAATCAAACGCAAGGACTTGGTCTATCTCTTCCGCAATCTGGCGACCTTGCTGGAGAACGGTCTGCCATTGGCCAAAGCACTTGGCACCCTGCGTGGCGAGAAAGCTTTGAAGAAGTATCAGAAGCTCTTCGACACACTCGAACGCAGCGTGCAGCAAGGTTCGACGCTGAGTTCCGCGATGTCGCAGTTCCCCGGCACGTTCCCCGAACTGCTGATGAACCAAATCAAGATTGGCGAACGCACCGGCACTCTGGTCCCCACGATCTTGCGGCTGACTCAACAACTGGAGAACGGCGCGCAGATCAAAGCCATGATCATCAAGAAGCTCACCTACCCCGCGCTCTTGTCAACGGCGGGCAGTGGAGCAGTCACCTTCATGATCCTGGTCGTCGTGCCGACCTTCCAAAAGATGTACTCCGAGTCGAAGGCCAAGCTGCCTGCGATCACCGAGTTTCTGATCGTTGTGGGCGACATCGCGAAGAACTACTTGGGTGCGATCGTGATTGGTCTAGCCGCGCTAGTCGTGGGCTTCATTTCGCTCTGGCGTCATCCCGCCGGTCGACAATGGATCGATGGCTTGATGCTGAAGATCCCGTTGCTCGAAGCCTGGGTCCGCAGCATCGCGGTTCTGCAATTCACGGAAGTGCTCGGCAACATGATGGAAGCCGGATTCACTCTGGCCGACGCGTTGCCTCAAACCGCCAAAGGCATCACCAACACCGTCGTCAAACGCAGCGTGCAAGAACTGCATGCTGCCGTTTTGCGTGGAGAACGATTCAGCAAGGAACTCGAACGACGGTCAGACATCTTTCCGCCGGTCGTGTTGCAGTTGGTGGTGATTGGAGAACGTACCGGTTCGTTGGCCAAGACCACTCGTCAAATCCGCGAACATCTGCAACGCGAAGTCGAGCGATACACAGCGGTCATGCTCGGAGCGATTGAACCTATCATGACCTTCGGACTAGCCACGGTGATCGGCGGCATCTTGCTGGCCGTGTACTTGCCGATGTTCGACATGATCGGAGCGATGAATCACTAAGGAGCGAACCAAGCACAGGATCGAGTCGCGGAGCGACTCGACTACGTAGCTCAGTCGCTCCGAGACTGAGAACCACCAACCAAGAACATATCGCGTCAGAGCTAAAGTCGAGCTTGTCCTCAGCCCCCACAACGCATCTCCAACCAGTCCTCTGCCATGCATCCAACTCAACACGAACTCGATCGACCATCTCGACGCGACCGACATCAGCGATCGCATTCGGGCTTCTCGCTCTTAGAGCTGCTCGCCGTCGTCACGATCTTGGGCATCATGGCTTCGATCATCGTCCCGCGCATTGGCAACAAAGCGTTCGAAGCTCGCAAGCAAGCCTGCAACGTCAACAAAGGCAACATCGACGTCCAAGCACAGCTCTTCTATCAAAAGTGGGACCGCTTCCCCAAAGCTGACCTAAGCGACATGGGTGTCGACACGACTCAATTCCCCGAAGGTCTTCCCGTCTGCCCAGTCGACGGTACGAGCTACACCTTCGACACCACCACCCAACGAGTCAGCGGCCATCGCCATTAAGAGCATGTCTGAGAACGCGTCGTTTGTCGTCTTTCGCTCCGCGAAGGAGCGTCCTTTCGCGGAGCGAAAGGCGACAATGGGCCGACTCGGACACCTTCCTCGCCATCATTCTTTCGTCAGCGTCTCATCGAAGTTCAAGATGCTCAGACAAACGGCGGTCCAAGCGGCATGCTCGACGGCGTTAAGGCTGCCATCACGTTTGGATTCGCCAATCGTCAGCAGCTTGTTGGCCGAGGCTTCGTCCGCTCGAAACTCCCTTGTAAGTCGCTGCAACCCAGCTTCCAGCACTTCACGCTCTGCTTGCGTTACTCGTCGAGCCAACACACGTCGAAAGACCGCATCAAGCCGACTGGCCGGATCAACGGGAGCATCTTTGAGAACTCGCTCGGCCAGAACTCGCGCGGCTTCCACAAAGGTTGGATCATTCAGAGTCAGCAAGGAATGCAGCGGCGTGTTCGTGCGGAACGGCTTCACCGTGCAAACCTGGCGCGACGCGTTATCGAAGAACATCGTCGGCGCGATGATGCGTCGCCAGAACGTGTAGATGCTGCGGCGATATAAGCTCGGCCCCGAATCCTGCTGATAGCGTTTATTGCCAAAGGTCGCTTCTTCCCAAACACCTGCCGGCTGATATGGCTTCACCGGAGGACCGCCGATCGTCCGCACGAGCAGACCACTCGCCGCCAACGCTTGATCGCGAAGCATCCAAGACGGCATGCGAAAACGCGGACCGCGCGCTAACCAACGATTCGCAGGATCGCGTTCCAACAACTCCGGAGTGACTCGCGAAGTCTGCTGATAGGTCTCGCTCAGCACGATCAACCGCACGAGT
>OMIV01000105.1 GCA_900299185.1 Planctomycetaceae bacterium | reverse complement strand
GCTTTGATTTCGAACGCGGGCGGCTCGACACAACCGCGCATCCCTTCTGTAGTGGCTTTGGGCCAGGCGATTGTCGCTTAACGACGCGCTACAACGAGCAAAAGTTTTCGAGCGCGTTCTTCGGAGTCATGCACGAAGCGGGGCACGGGATCTATGAGCAAGGCTTGTCTGCTGAGCACTTCGGAACGGCACTGGGAGAGACTGTGTCGCTTGGCATTCATGAGTCTCAGTCGCGCCTGTGGGAAAACCTTGTTGGCCGAAGTCGGACGTTTTGGCAGCACTTCTATCCGGTGGCTCAAGCTACGTTTCCGGAAGCACTCTCGTTCGTCGCGATGGATGATTTTCACTTCGCGATCAACTCGGTCCGACCGACGTTCATTCGCGTTGAAGCTGATGAAGTGACTTACAACTTGCACATCATGCTGAGGTTTGAAATCGAGCAAGCCATCATCGCTGGTGACTTGCCGACTCGTGACATTCCCGGCGTTTGGAACGAGACCTTTGAACGCTACTTCGGACTGACTCCGCCGAATGACTCGTTGGGATGCATGCAGGACATCCATTGGAGTGCCGGCTTGATTGGGTACTTCCCGACATACGCGCTCGGCAACATGTATGCGGCACAGTTCTTTGAGGCGGCTGATCGGCAGCTTGGTGGGTTGTTCCAGCAATTTGCGATCGGTGAATTCCAACCGTTGAAGAAGTGGCTCAACGGGCAGATTCATGCACGCGGAAAGCGACTGCGAGCTCATGAGCTGGTGCAAGCCGTAACTGGAGAACCGCTGACTGCGAAGCCGCTGTTGCGACATCTGAAAGCACGCTTTGGCGGACTTTATGGGATCAGTTCGAAGTAGTCGGACAGCATTCCGATGTTACGGAGCAACATCGAGCAGCACTTTAAGCACCGGTTGCGAGCTGGTGAGTTGCAGTGCCTCAACTGCTTGCCTCAGTGGGAATCTCGCCGAGATCATCGGAGCGACTTTGATTCGACCTGCGGCCATTCCAGCGATGGCATCGGCGAATGGCCCGCAGCGAGATCCAACCACGCGTACTTCGTCGATCACGATGGGAGCGAGCGCCAATGTTTGCTCGCCGGCGACCGTCGTCTTGAGCACGATCGTGCCCCAGGGTTTGACGAATTGCAGTGCCGTCGGCAGCCCGGTCGATGACCCCGTGCAATCGACAACGACATCGGCCTCTCGTTTGGCTTCGGCATCTGCGAGCAAGACAGTTTCGATCCCCAGCGATCTTAGCAGAGACAACTTTTCGGGGTGCTTACCAACAACGAGCACTCGACATCCGAAGTCGGTCAGTACCTGAGCACAGACATTTCCCAAACGGCCATCGCCTAGGATGACGACCTGGTCACCTCGTTTAACGAGCTGCTGTCTCAAGATTTGGTAGCCAGCAGCAACGGGCTCAACGAAAACTGCTTCATCGTTGCTGATCTCGTCGGGAACTCGATGCAAGTTCTTCGTTGGCACTGCTACTTGTTCTGCAAAGGCTCCGTCCCGTTTCCAGATACCAAGCACAGTTCTGCTGGGACAATGAGTCGGAAGGCCGGAGCGGCAGGTGGGACACTTCCAGCAACTGCAATTGATCTCGCTGACGACGCGCTGACCGGCGAGCTTCCCACTGCGAGCGACTCCGACGAACTCGTGCCCGAGCACGCCGTCAAATCCCATATAACCCCGAATGATTTGTAGGTCCGTCTCACAAATGCCCGCAGTCAGAACATCAACGATCGTTTCGCCCTCGCCTGCGACGGGCTCAGGATGTCTCTCGTGTATTTGAACTGACTGTCCTGAACAGCGAACGGCAAGCATGAGAAAGTCCCTCGGCTGGTTTTGACCTGCAAAAACCGATTGTTACACTCCCGCCCCTTTTCGGCGACAGATGACGTCGGCAGGCTCATGCTGGCCTGATTACAAAGTATTTTTGGGAACGAGGAAGACGACATGGCTCATAAGAAAGGTCAGGGTTCAACCCGCAACGGACGCGAGTCGCACTCGAAGCGTCTGGGCGTAAAGAAGTTCGGTGGTGAGCGAGTCATCGCCGGCAACATTCTGATTCGTCAACGCGGGACCAAGTGGCATCCTGGTGCCAACGTTGGTTGCGGACGCGACTGGACTTTGTTCGCTCTTTGCGACGGCACTGTGAAGTTCGACCGTGAAGGCCGTCGAATCAATATCGTGCCGAAGCCAGCCGAAGTCGCTGAAGCTCAAGCGGCTGCTGCTTCGAACTAAATCGATGGTCGCAGAGCTCCACCTCGATGTTTCGAGTTCCTGCGGTTATCTAATTTTCGGCGTGAATTTCAGCATTTCTTTGAGGTCGAAAAGCCTCGGACATGCATGAAGCCACAGAACCCGTTGCGTCTGGATTGGACGTAACGGGTTCTTGCATTGAGCTTGTCGGTTGATGGGGCTGTGACGCTCGGCTTCGTTTGTCAGTGACGGGTAATGACGAACGAAAGCAGAAATGAGGCACTTCGTGACCTCCGTTCGTCAAATGCCGCCACAAATTCGAGCTTTGAGTGTTCCGACAGCGCAATGACGGCGATACATTCCCGCCCCTTTGACTTACCCCCCGTTGATTTGTCCGCCCCTCCGAGCGTGCCTGCGGCAAGGAAGCCAGCGGCAGGAAATGCGGTTCGCCCGCCTGAGCTGTTGAGCCAGCATCTGAGAGCCAGAAGACGCGTTGCCCCCGCGACGCCACTCGCCTCGCCAGTTTTGGCGAATCAGGCTCGTTTCCCTGAATCGTTGGTATCGTCTGAGGTCGCGTTGTTTTCGCGGTTTACAAACGATGATTTGCCAACACAGCGCTCCACTCAGTGATGACATGTCGACGGTCGGCGTCCGTTAGTTACGGTCGCGAGTGGTGACCGTTCTCCTTTCACTTCTAGGTTTCAGTTCCATGAAAGACATCGAAAAAGTCCGCAACATCGGTATCTCGGCTCACATTGACTCGGGTAAGACGACGTTGACCGAGCGAATCCTTTATTACTCCGGTCGAATTCATCGCATGAGCGAAGTGAAGGGCAATGACGATCGCGGCGCGACGATGGACTTCATGGATCTCGAACGCGAGCGCGGAATTACGATTCAATCCGCAGCGACTCGCGTTCAATGGGGCGATAACCCGATCAACATCATCGACACTCCCGGCCACGTGGACTTCACCGTGGAAGTCGAACGCAGCCTTCGCGTGCTCGACGGTGCGATCCTTGTGTTGTGCGCGGTCGGTGGCGTTCAGAGCCAGTCATTGACCGTCGACCGCCAAATGAAACGATACGGCGTTCCTCGTATTTGCTTCATCAACAAGATGGACCGAATTGGTGCCAATCCCGACAACGTGATTCAAGCTGTGCGAGACAAGCTTGGTCTCAACGTTGTGCCGTTGCAGATTCCGATTGGTGCTGAGTCGAACTTCGAAGGTGTTGTCGACTTGCTGACGATGGAAGCTGTTTACTTCGAAGGCCCGAAGGGTGAAGACGTTATCCGTCGTGAAATCCCAGCAGAGCTGAAGGACAAGGCGGACGAAGCTCGGGCTTACATGCTCGAGACGTTGTCAATGTTCGACGACGAGCTGATGGTCGAATTGCTGGAAGGCAAGACTCCCGATCTCGAGAACCTGAAGAAGGTCATTCGTAAGGCGACCTGTGCCCGTGAGATTGCGCCGTTGATGATGGGCTCGGCTTACAAGAACAAGGCGATTCAGGAACTGCTGAACGGCATCACCTGGTATTTGCCAAGCCCGCTCGACCGCACCGTTAGTGCCCAGGATCTTGACCATAAGGACGAGGCCACTGGTAAGGGCGCGCCTATCTCTTTGACAACCGATGATAAAGCTCCAGTTGTTTGCATGGCGTTTAAGACTGTGCTCGAGCAGTTCGGACAATTGACATACACCCGAATTTACCAGGGTGAAATCAAGAAAGGTGACAGTTACTACAACGCGCGTACCGGCAAGAAGGTTCGTTTCGGTCGCCTCGTCCGAATGCACGCCAACGATCGTGAAGAAATTGATAGCGCCGGCGCTGGCGACATCATCGCAGTTGTGGGTGTGGACTGTGCTTCGGGTGATACTTTCCACGGTGACGGAGTCCATGTCGCCTTGGAAAACATCTTCGTTCCGGAAGCCGTGCTGCGATTGTCTGTGACTCCAGCTAATCGCGACGGTCAGGACAAGATGAGCAAGGCGCTGGAGCGATTCCGTCGCGAAGACCCCACGTTTCGCGTCATGACCGATCATGAAACGAACGAGACGATCGTGGCCGGTATGGGCCAGTTGCATCTCGAAATCTATGTCGAACGTATGAAGCGTGAATACGGCGTAGAAGTGGTTGTCGGTGAACCCAAGGTGGCTTACCGCGAGTGTCCAACTAAGCCGGTTGAGTTCAACTACAAGCACAAGAAGCAAACGGGTGGTTCGGGGCAGTACGCTCACATCGTTGGTGTGTTGCGTACGTTACCTGAAGAATCCGAAGTGACGTTCAAGTTCACAAACGAAGTCACACAGGGACGTATTCCGAAGGAATACATTCCTCCGGTTCAACAAGGCTTTGAGGAGTACTTGGCGAAGGGGCCTTTGTGCGAGTGCGAAGTCACGGGCATCGAAATGGTGCTGCAAGACGGTAGCTACCACGACGTCGACTCTTCTGAAATGGCCTTTAAAGTCTGTGCTCTTGGCTGCATGCGTGAGTACGTCAAGCAAATGGGCATGGCGTTACTTGAGCCTATCATGAAGCTCGAAATAGAAGCTCCTGAGGATTACCAGGGCTCGATTTGCGGTCACTTGGCCAGCAAGCGCGGCACCGTGACTCAAACTGAAACTCGTATGAAGGTCGCGGTCATTGAAGCCGAAGTTCCGCTGGCTGAAATGTTCGACTACGCCAACGAGTTGCGGTCGATGACTCAGGGCAAGGGCCAGTTCTCGATGGAATTCCTGAAGTACCGTCAGGTGCCTCGTAATGTCCAAGAAGAAGTCATTGAGAAGCGACGTAAGGACAAGGAAGCTCGAGCTAACAAGTAGTTTCGAGCTGACTTTCTGAGTCTTTATAAAACGAACAGCCCGCCGTCTCTGTATGTGAGATGGCGGGCTGTTTTCGTTTGAGTAGAGACTCTGAAAAGTGTTTGAACGTCATGAAAGTCTGATGCCAGCTCATCGAACTGCATGCAGTTCATGAGATGTCTTTTACGCGGTCTCTTTAATTGCTCTCGAACGCCGTACTCGTTGATTTCACCGAAGGTGGCTCACGGTTTGGATATAGTCGGCGTCTTTCAAGATGAAATGACTTCACGCGACTTGCCCTTCAGAGCGTGACCGACCTATGGCGTTGTGTATGTTGAACTATTCTGGCAAACGAGCTTGTTCGACCTTTGGGAAGGCTCCGGTGCAGGTCTTCATGAACTCAACGAGGTCAGCTTTTTGCTCGGCAGTTAACGCCAGCTTCTTTACCTTGTCGCTCAGTCCTTTGTTGGGCGTTCCGCCCTTGGCGTAGTGCTCAACGACTTCTTCGAGCGTCTTCAAGCTGCCGTCGTGCATGTATGGAGCAGACAACGCCGCGTTGCGAATTGTCGGAGTCTTGAACGCTCCCCAGTCTTTCGGGTCTTTGGTAATCGCAAAGCGACCGACATCAGGTTCTTTGACTTCCATGCCGATGCCCAAGTTGTGGTACTTCTCGTCGGCCAAGTTCGCTCCGACATGACAAGCCGCGCAGTTCACGGCTTCGCTGAAGAAGAGCTTTTGGCCGCGAAGGGCACTCGCCGACATTGGTTTTTGAGCGGCGTTCTTCTTGAGCTGTTGATAGCGAGCAAACGCTTCTGGGCTGTCTTCTTTGAGGTCGTCCAAGTCTTCTTGGCTCAGCTTTGCGAACGGAGTCAGTGCTTCTGAATAGTCGAAAGCCGATGGGCCAGTGACGACAACTCGTTCGAACGACGCAATCGCTTGGCCCACGTTTTGAATCGTGACTGGTTCCTTGCCACCAAAGACGGCTGCGAATTGAGCGGCATATCCGGGAATACCGCGCAGCGTCTTTACGGCTTGCTCATGCGTGTTGCCCATCTCAATCGGATTAGCGATGGGCCCAATGGCTTGCTCTTCCAATGATCCCGCGCGGCCATCCCAGAATTGAGCAGCGGACAAGATACGGTTGTAAGAGACCGGCGAGTTTCGTCCGCCTTCTTGCCCCTTGATGCCGATGCCGAACTGCGTGTGCCGCGCGTAGCCTTCATCAGGGTGATGACATGTCGCGCAGCTCACAGAGTTGTCGGCTGAGAGTCGGGTATCGAAGTAGAGCTGCCGACCAAGCTCAATCTTTGCTCGCGTCATTGGGTTCTCTTTGAGCCCTTGAATTTGACTAGCTCCGGCGCTCAAGCCGAACGGCAAGGTCACTTCGAGTACTCGATGATTGGCTTCGTTGCTCAACCAATGTTTAAGGTCGTCGAGTTTCAACGGCCCCTTGCCGGGAATGCCAGAAGTGAGTTCGGTCAAGCCAAGCAATACGGTTTCGGTCTTGCCATCCGCAGCATGGCTTGGCTGTTGGTCGCCGATCGCGAGAACGCTTGCGACAATCAGACTCAAAACGATCTTCCAAGGCTTCATGATGATTCCTCTCTGGGAAAGGTAATTGGTGGGGTGATCGCAGCGATGAAGCTCAACCGTTTGGTCTGATTAGGCCAAACAGCATCAAGCTCATGTCGTGCGAGCGAGGGAAAGGTACGTCGCGAACGTGATTTCTCAACGAGCGAACTTCTTATTGATGTCATAGGCAGAACTTATGGAACTGTTTCAGTTGCGATACTTCGTCAAGGCGGCCGAGTTTCGCAGTTTCACGCGGGCAGCCGAGGCGTGTTGTGTCTCGCAACCAGCGTTGAGTCAGGCCATCCAAAAGCTGGAAGATGAATTACGTCAGCCGCTCTTTGAACGCGGTGGTCGGCAGATCGGGTTGTCGGAAGCCGGACAACGATTCCTGCCGCGAGCGACTCAGATCATCAAACTGGCTGATGAAGCCCGAGCTTCCATTACGGATGACGGTGAGACCGGAACATTGCGATTGTCGGCCATCCCAACGATCGCCCCGTATTGGTTGCCTCGGTTAGCAAAGTCCTTTGCAGATCGCTTTCCAAAAGTGCAAATCGAGCTTGGCGAAGATGTCACGGAAATGGCGTTGAAACGTTGTCGAAGTGGCGAGATCGATCTCGCTTTGCTGGCATTGCCACTCGATGCGACGGACCTCGATGTTGTACCCTTGCAGGAAGAAGTATTACTCGTCGCGCTCTCGAAGGAACATCCGCTGGCGAATGCAGTCGAGTTCTCGATCAACGATCTCGAACCATTTCCATTCATTCTTTTGGACGAGGTGCATTGTCTCGCCGGCAGCATCGTCAGCTTCTGTAAGCGACACCGGCTGCAGCCACAGACGACGAATCGCAGCCAGCAACTAACGACGGTATTAGAACTGGTCGCACATGGGTTTGGCGTCTCGTTCATCCCACAAATGGCTGTTGAAAGACACGCCGATCAGCGGCTGATTTATCGCTCGATCGATGGCCAACGTCCGACGCGGCAACTTGCGATGTGCTCTAACCCCTATCGCTTTCAAAGCCGAGTACTGAAGGCGATGCAGTCGCTTGTTCGAGATGAACTCGGCAAAGCGAGTTAAGCACGCAAGGTCGTGTGCCTTGGGAGGTGGAGTTCGTTGGATTCTGTAAGCCTCTCAGTCGCGGAGCGACTGAGCTACGTAGCCGAGTCGCTCCGCGACTCGGTCTTGTTGTTGGTCCAACACTATCCCCAGAAGCTCTTGAATTGTTCCTTCTCAGCAACGCTGAGCGGGAACTTCTTCGCATGAGGATGGTCGGCGATCCCGGCGAACTGTCGCAGAGCTTCATGCACATGCTCGGGCCGGACCTTGATGCCCTTCTCTTTGTCGATGGCGAGCGACTGGGGATCGAAGGGAACTCCGAATTGCTTCTCGTCAGTGGCACCGAGAACTCGATCTCCCTTGATGCCGGGGCCGATAAACATGATCGAGCCGATCGACCAGTGGTCTTTGCCGTTGCCGTTGTTGTAGGTCGGAGTTCGCCCCATCTCACTCTGAATGATGACGACGAGCTTCTCACGAATCTGAAGTTGCTCAGCGCGGTGCAATGTGTATGCGATGCCGGCTAAGAACTCGGGGATGAGTTTCATCTGATCGGGGTCGTTGTTCGCATGGCTGTCGAACTGCCCGATGCTGAGATTGGCAGAGACGCAGACCCCAGCTTTGAAGGAAGCCAATGCGATCTCGGCTTGTTGCGCGAGTCGCTCTTTGGGGTTCTCTTTGGGGATGAACGGAGTAATTCGCGCCATGGCCTTCGAGTTGACTTGGGCGGCGTAGAGCATGCTCTCGGCTCGTTCTTGCCGAGGTAACTTGGGCTGCGACGATCGCGAGTCGCGTTGGTCGGTCAGTGCTTGCTCAATTCGGGCGAGTGCGAAGTCATCGTGGTACGGCGATCGAATGTTGCCGTCGATGGCGTCCGCGTTGGCGATGCGTTGCAACGACGGCAAGTAAGGGACTCGCGACATCGCGACGACATTGCCTGTCGCCGAGTAATTGCCAAACGTCAGAAACGACAATGGGCATGTGGGGCCTTTGCAGGCTGCGACCAAGGCTGCGAACGTCGGATAAGCGAGGCTGTCGAGCTTACCGGTCGCCATGTACCGAGCGCCGGGCGAATGGTTGTTGACCGAGTAATCGAGACCGTTGAAGACCAGCAACTCACGACCGAACTCTTTGTAGAACTCTTCATTGCTAAGCCCGCCTTGCTTGTGCTTTTCGGTCGGCGCGAACTTGTGGTTGCCCTGCGTGAGAATGTCTCCGGCTTGATAAAGGCGATTGATGCCTTCAATGCCTTTGGGGTCCATCAAGTAAGTCGTGTCCCAACCACCCGAGGCGTTGAAGACGATGTAAAACGGTCCGTCGTAGGGCGGCTGTTCTTTCTTGTCGTCGGCTAGCAACCCTCCCAGTCCTCCCGAACAGGCGAAACCCAATCCCGCTAACCCGCAGAGCTTCAAGAAGTCGCGACGCATGAGATCTCAAGCCTTTCTTTGGACATGGAAACGAGAACCGTCGCGCGAGGTATAGGCCAAGGCGACTCGCGAAATCCATTCGCAACGTTGCGAGGTCGTGTTCGAAGTCCTCGCAAAAACTTGGCAAGCCATAGTCCGTGGATTTGCGAGAGTGCGGGCTTGTGCGATTCGTCGCGCCGCACGTGCTCAGAGGAGTCAGTCGCACGTCACTCAAACTTGGACAATGTTTTTCGTTGAATTCTGCGAATTCGGAATCACTGCTCTGAGCTGACCAGAAGGGTGAGGTGCAGGACAACAAACACGCCCAGTCCTGACGAAGAAGCGTCAGCGACGTTATTGGCGATTGTCGGTTCTGGTCTGAGGCGAGAGCCATCGAGCCAACACCCTGGGACGGAGCGGAACCATTGTTTGCCGACGGAACCAAGCAGTGGCTCAACATCGCAATCATCACGTGGCGTGAAAGAAAAAAGCCGGGGCGGCTTCGCGTCACAAGACACGAACTCCCCACCGCATCGCCCACCAACCAAACGGGCGACCGCCCCGGCTTTGCACACACGTGGAACCTGACGAGGCACTTTCGGCCATCGTCTTTTGAACTGACTCAACTGCTCAGAATAAACTGCTGTGCGAGCGAGTCAGGCTTGTTTTCGATGTTCCTAGCTAGAGCAAGCACCGTGCCACGTTGCTGCATCGACCCTTCAAAGTTCGGCAGCTAACATCCCGCTCCTCGATCGTCCCTCGTGATCTTCAGAGCGGGCGTGACGTGCATCTTCAGGCTCACATGAGGTCTCTCGTTGCTGAGCAGCTCCGACGATGCCCCGATTGTTCAGACCGCGACAACGGCGGTCTCATTCCAACTTGAGTAGCTATGGCCCCGCAGTTCATTCGCAATTTTTCGATTGTCGCTCACATCGATCACGGCAAGAGCACCCTCGCGGATCAGTTCCTTCTGCAAACGGGAGCCATCACTGAGCGCGAGTTTCGCGATCAGATTCTGGATGACTTGGAAGTCGAGCGCGAACGCGGCATCACGGTGAAGGCACGCACCGTCGCGATCAACTTCACTCATAAGGGGCAGGTCTATGAGTTGAACTTGATCGACACTCCTGGCCACGTCGACTTCCATTACGAAGTCTCGCGCAGTCTGGCTGCGTGCGAAGGAGCGTTGCTGCTGGTCGATGCCTTCCAAGGAGTGCAGGCTCAAACCGTAGCCAATGCTTACGCGGCGATCGAAGCGGGTCTGGAGATTCTGCCCGTAGTCAACAAGATCGACTTGCCGGTCACACGCGTCGAAGAAGTGTTGGAAGAAGTCGAGCAGGTCATTGGGTTGGATTCATCCGATGCGCTGAAGGTCAGCGGCAAGACCGGCCTGTATGTGAAGGACGTCTTAGCTGCGATTGTGGATCGAATTCCGGCGCCGTCAGGCAAGCCCGAGAACCCTCTGCAAGCGCTCGTATTCGACGGCAAGTACGACTCGTTTCGCGGCGTTGTGACCTACTTGCGAATTAAGGAAGGCACGGTTCGCAAAGGTCAGCAGATTCGCTTCATGCGAGGTGGCACGAACCACGAAGTGCTGGAGCTCGGGCAGTTCCGTCCCAACATGACGCCCTGCGATGAGCTGGGACCGGGGCAGGTCGGTTACATGCTCTGCGGCATCAAGGAACTGAGCACGGTTAGCATCGGTGATACGGTGACCGATCGAGGTCACCCAGCCACGGAATCGCTGCCTGGTTACAAAAAGCCGCAGCAGATGGTCTTCTGCGGCATGTATCCGATCGACAAGACGGACTTTGAAAAGCTGCGCGACGATCTCAAGAAAATGTCTCTGAACGACTCCAGCTTTTCGTTTTTACCTGAGTCGAGCGATGCCTTGGGTTTTGGTTTCCGCTGTGGTTTCTTGGGCATGCTTCACATGGAAATCATCCAGCAACGGCTGGAGAAAGAAGCTGAACTCGACCTGATTCAAACGGCTCCCAACGTCACTTATGAAGTCGTGACGACGGACGGGGAAACTCAGCTCATCAGCAATCCTCAAGACTTGCCGGGAGTCGATCGCATCAAGGAGTTTCGTGAGCCGATCGCTCGCGTTCGCTTCATCGTTCCGACTGACGGAATCGGAGCGATCTTGAAGCTGTGTGAGGATCGACGTGGCGTCTACAAAGGCACCGAATACCTCGGTACGACGCGTGCTCAGATCACCTACGAATTGCCGCTCGCCGAAGTGATCTATGACATGCACGATCGGCTGAAGAGTGCCACTCGCGGCTACGGCACGATGGACTACGAAGTCATCGGCTTCCAAGACTCGGATCTCATCAAGCTCGATGTGCTGGTGAAGGGCCGAAAGGTCGAAGCTCTGTCGACCATCATGCATCGCTCGGTGGCAGAACGTCGCGGACGCGGACTCGTCAAACGACTGAAGGACGAGATCTCGAAGCACCAGTTCGAGATCCCGTTGCAGGCGGCGATTGGCACTCGCGTCATCGCTCGCGAGACGATCTCGGCGATGAAGAAGAACGTCACAGCCAAGTGCTACGGCGGTGACATCACTCGTAAGCGCAAGCTGTGGGCCAAGCAGAAGGAAGGCAAGAAGCGACTCGCTCAGTTCGGCGAGGTCGAGATTCCGCAAAAGGCCTTCTTGGCGGTGCTTGATACCAGCGGCGACGAGTAGGCGGCGATGCTTCGGCCCGTCCGGTCGCCGGTGTGAAATTTCCTTCGCCGCTGGCGCGATGGAGTTTTTCGCTGGTCTTTGAAGACCTGGGATGCGGACCTGGTTTTGGCGACGTTTTCGCAATTTTAAGGACTCGCTGTGCCGCTGAGTCGGAGGGCTCCGTCGAGCCGGAGCACTCCATGACGGGTGCTTTCTGACTATTCATGGATTGCGTTGGAGGTCGTTGCACCTGGCTGAGTTGGCAATTTGGGCTGCGCAGAGAAGAGGCTTGGAACGCGAGTCTGAGAAACTTTGCCGATTGAATCGATTGTGCTGAATTCTCCGGCTGCGAATTGCTGATCTAAGAGAGGACGCATCAGCTTGTCTGAGTGCGCCTCGGCTTTATCGCCAGATCTTGATCCGCAGGAACCCAGGGACGGGACTCATGCACTTTCCTCAGTGGCTCGAAACAGTTCGTCAACGACTTCAACGCGGTCCTCAGGCTAGCAGCCTCCGACGCCGCTCAGACCGTCGTGACAATGTCCCCAGTGAGTCGCTCGAACAGAGAGCGTTGCTTTCCGTGAGCACGCTGCTGGTAGGCGGCGAATTGAGCATCTACATGGATGGCGCGGACTCAGTGACCGTGCGACCGGATCCGAGCGATCCCGATCCGACTAATGGTGCTCCACTGCAAGTTCTGGAAAACGGAGTCGCGGCAACGACCGTCGGCGGTGCGAACATCACTCAGGTGAAGTCCATCCGCATTCGAGGAGGCGGCGGTGCGAACGACATCGACCTGAGCGCGGTGACGGCTTCGGCCTTCATCAATCTCAATGGCATTCGTGTCGACGCTGGAGATGGTGCCGACACCATTCTGGGCTCAGCCGACTTCAATGACACCTTGAACGGCAGCGACGGCGATGACTCGATCGTTGGCGGATCTGGCAACAACGTCATCGATGCTGGCGATGGCAATGACTCAGTCGACGGTGGCGACGGCTTAGATTCCATCGATGCCGGTGATGGCGACGACTTGGTGATGGCTGGTGCTGGCGTCGACACCGTGCGTGGCGGAGATGGTGATGACACTCTGAGCGGCGGCGATGACAGCGACTCGATCAACGCTGGGAATGGCGAGGATCTCGTCAACGGCGGCGCTGGAGATGACACGCTGTACGGCGACTATGGTCACGACACCGTCAATGGTGATGCTGGTAATGACTCGCTCAATGGTGGTGGCGGTCGAGACTCAATGAGCGGCGGCGATGGTGATGACACGCTGCTGGGACTGGGACTGGCCGACACGCTGATTGGTGATGCTGGCGATGACTCGCTCGATGGCGGCGGTGGCACAGACTCGCTGACCGGTGGCGATGGAGATGATGCCATCGATGCAGGTGCAGCCGATGACTTCGCGGATGGCGGAGCCGGTGCCGACATCATTTACGGTGGAGCAGGTGCGGACTCGTTGAACGGCGGCGAAGACGGGGACTCGATCTTCGGTAATGGTGGCAACGACATCATTCAGGGCAACAACGGGCAAGACGTGTTGCGAGGTGGCGCAGGCGATGACTTGATCGATGCGACGGACGATGGAACCGTTGTTACACCAGCAACTCCGCAAGCTCGGCTGTTCGCAACCGCGATCGATGGCACCAATTCGTTCGTCGAACTTGATCCCGTTACGGGCGTGGAGCTGCGACGATTTGCCTCTCCAGAAGCCTTCGGTACGGGCGGAGATGGGCTGGCATTTGATGGGCTGCATCTCTTCTACATGAACGGTTTCGGCAACGACATTCTCTATGAGATCGACCCGGACACGGGGGCTGTGATCGATGCTGATCCGCTGACGATTGGCTCTCGCAACTACGAAGGTCTCGCAGTGCTGGGTGGGCTGGTCTATGTCCTCGACTACACCGCAGGCGACATCGATGTCTTTGATCCTGTGACGGACTCCATCGTCCGCACGATCGACGTTAATGGTTTGAATCCGACTGTCTCGTTGCTGATCGGTGGCATGGCCGGCATCGCAAATCCCGACCGCATCGTGTTGGTGGAAGCGGGCGGCGTGCGAGTGGACCTGCTCGATCCCACATCGGGCTTGATTACATCGTCGTTCTCTCCGGGAACGGCGGCAGCGGGTAGCTACTACGGCGCGGGTGTTGTGAACGGCGAGATCTTCTTGGCGTCCGGCACAAGCAACGCGTTGGATGTCTTCTCGCGAACAGGACTGTTGCAGCGATCGTTTACTCCGGCCTATCCGATTTCGGCCATCGGAGCCGACGACATCGGTACGACGAGCACTCCGACGGGTGGCGGGACGGTGAGTCGGTTCAACATCGATCTCACTTTCGATTCCAGCATTAGCGCTTCGCAACAAGCGGTCTTCCGAGCGGCAGCCGATCGTTGGGAGCAGGTCATTGTGGGCGATGTGCCGGACGTGATTGTGCCGGGGATCGGTAATGTTGATGACATCT
>OMIV01000104.1 GCA_900299185.1 Planctomycetaceae bacterium | reverse complement strand
TCGGCTCGTGATCTCGGATCGTCCTCATCTCGAAAACGTGTTTCCGCGTGTGGTGCAAGTCGGCAAGCCGACTGAAGTCGAAGTTGCAGGCCGGGGCTTCACAGCCGCCGGTACTCTCAACTTGCCAATCGAAGGACCGCCTCTGCAAACAGCCAGATTGTCCGTTACGGCACCTGACGAAGTGGTAGAGCTGGGAACGTTCCGCTTCTTCGAACACCCGCACGATCACAGCGTCTTGCCGACGGCTGCGACCTGCACGCTCAACGGCTTTCAAGTCCGGCCAATTCCGAATGCTCTCAACGCGATCACCATGATGGCCAGCGAAACTCTGGTCACGCTCGATCAAGAGCCGAACAACGATCGCGAGAAGCCACAGCGGCTCGAATTGCCGGCGGTCGTCGCAGGACGCTTTGATCAACCGCGCGATGCCGATTGGTTTGAGATCGAAGTGAAGGAAGGCGGCAACTATGGCTTCGAGGTTTATTCAGAACGCATCAATGGCCGCGCTGATCCGTACTTGGTCGTCATTGATGAGCAAGGCAATCGCGTTACGGAACTCGACGACTTCGGCCATCGCATGAATGCTTTTGATGGGCATCTGCGAGACCCCTCGGGCAACGTCAGTCTGTCGGCCAACAAGAAGTACCGAGTGCTGGTGCAAGACCGCTACAGCCGCGGCGGCGCTCGCTATCAGTACGTGCTTTCAATTCGTAAGCCGCAATCCGACTTCTTCGCGGCAGCCATCCATAGTCAGAACCCCGGACCTGGCGGGACGACACTATGGAAAGGCAGCTCTCAGTACCTGGACCTCGTGCTTCATTACCGTGATGGCTTCAATGGCCCCGTCACCGTAACCGCCGCGGGCTTGCCGCCGGGAGTGACCGCCGTCCCGACGACGTTCACGGACTCGCGAGCGACCTTTGTATTAACTGCCACACCGGATGCCGCTGATTGGACGGGCGAAATCTCGCTGATGGCCACAGCCACCGTCGGAGACAAAACTATCAAGCGAGAAGTCCGACCGTACTCGCGCATTTGGACCAACGGCGAAGCCACGAGTCGCCCCGCTCGAAAGTTGGCCCTCGCCGTGCGAGAACCAGGTCCGTTCGGCCTGACGATCGAGCCAGCGCAAGTTCAAGTGGAAGCCGGCAAGTCCGTTGAACTCACGGTGAAAGCCACTCGTCAATGGCCCGACTTCAAAGCCGCTATCAACCTGCAAGCGTTGTCGTTCCCTGGCCAGTTTCAGTTCGCCAATAAGGCCATTGCAGACAACACCAACGACACCAAAGTCACATTGAGCGTGCAGAACAATACTCGCCCCGGCCCATACACGTTGACGATCCAAGGTCAGGCTCAAGTGCCCTTTAACAAGGACAAAGCCGCGACGAGCCGCCCCAACACGTTGGTCTCGTTGCCTGCGGTTCCCGTGACGATCACGGTCATTGCTGCGCCGAAGTAAGAAGTCTTACGCCACGATCTAACGGCTCGACAGGAACGCTCCATGCAGGCTCCCGACCAGTCCTGACTGCCGTGGCAGTCGTGACGCGACTGACGCTCCAGCCGCAACGTTTATTTCGACGTGAGGTTGATGCAGATAGGCAACAACACAGAGTTTCCTGACTGCTTCCAACGTCAATCATGAATAGCCTTCGATGTCGCATTCCTCACCACGCTCGTTGCGTGATTGCACTTCATCACGCGCCTCGCGTGATTGCACTTCGAGGTTCCGTCATGTGGCACGACTTCTTTTCAGGTGAAGCCTTCTGGTTCTGGACGCTCATCATCGCCCAGTCCGGGCTCGTGATGTGGTTCGTCCGCAATGACAGCTTGGTCGGTGCGAGCCTGAGCGTGTTGTCGATGCTAGCCGGGTTGGCGTTCTTCCCCAGCCAATCGGAATCCGTCGGACTCGGTGAACTTCATAGCTTGGGCTTCTGGTTGTTTCTGCGCACTCACTTCGGAGCCATCGTCGCGGGGCTAGGTTCCTACTTGCTGATTGGCCTCGCCTGGGCGTCATTCCGGTGGTGGCTGTATGTGAAAGATTTGCGACACCAATACGACGAGCGAAAGACCGATTGGCTGGCTCCGGCGAGCTTGCTCAACACCGCGCAATTCCTGCGAGCACAAGCAGCCTGCGTGGACGACGAGCCGCTCAAGCAGCGTTACTCCTATTGGGCCACAGCCTGTGCTGAAGCAGCGGCACGCGGCGGGCATGTTCTGACTACTGACCTCAAACCCGTGTGGAAGGAGTTCGTAGAACATGGTTACCGGTTCTAGACCATCATCGGCGAGACACGACGTCGAGGCGGTCCTTAAGCCGGACCCACGACGATTCGCTCCGAGCATCTTGAGTTGGATGATCTGTTGGCCGTGGGACATGCTGTGGTCACTGATCGCCAACAACCCCGTGCAACTTGTGTTGGTCGCATTGGCCACCGAGATTCGTGCGGGGCTGGATGAGATCACTCAACGAGAATTTAAAGCCATCGAAGACGACTTGGCCGTGGAGTCAGAACTGCCGCGAGCGCCGATCGTTCCACCAACACCAACGCTCGTGGCCGAGCGAATAGTCGCTACCGTGCGCCCCGAGTCTGTTGCGGCTCCCGTCCCAACCATGCCGACGCAGCCTGTAATGCAACCTGCAATGGGATCGCCGTTCATTCCCGCCACGGCTGCTGCATCGGACGACCCGTGGTACGCCCCCAGCCAATCAACAGGCCGGGACGACGCAGCACCAAACGAGCGCCCGGTTTGGACGCCACCGCAGTACCGAGTCTTTGGGCAGACATCGAGCAACTGACGCCTGCTTGGCAAGCGGCACTTACTCGTGAGTCAACGCTTCATCCAGATTCAACAACATGCTGGCCGTCAGCAGATGAGCAGCGAACTCGGGCGACTGCTGTTTCCGACGTTGGTCGGAATCGAGAGTCGGCTGACCGACCGCGACCAACTTCAGCGCGTCGCCCGGCTTGTTACGGAAATGCTCTGCAGCTCGGTTCCATTCACGAGTCAACACAGCCAACTCGCGGTCATGGGGATCGCGAGACAAGACACGGCGATGCAGTGACTTCAATCGCGCAGCCAAGTCACCGGGAACAGCAACGGTGTCTTCAGCCAACTTGCGCGACGCTTCCAAAATCGTGCCGTCATTGAGCATCGTCAGCGCATGCAGCGGAGTGTTGGTGCGCGACATTCGAACTTCGCAGACTCGGCGTTGAGCACTATCGAAGAGGAACGTCGGAGCACTCGATCGACGCCAGAAGGCATAGACCGTGCGTCGATGCTGCGTGGCTCCTTCGCTGGGCTCGTACCGATAACGCCCCATGAAGAGTTCTTCCCACACCCCTGGTGGCTGATAGGGTCGGACCGGCGGACCTCCCAACGACTCATTCAACAGACCGCTGGTCTGCAATGCGGCATCGCGAAGCATCCAACTCGGCAACCGGAACCGTGATGCCCGAGCTAACCAACGGTTGTCTGGATCTCGTGCCAATAACTCATCCGTCGCGTCGCTGCTTTGCTGATAAGTGCGACTGCTGACGATGAGTCGGATGACATGCTGCAAGTCCCATTGATGCTCCATCAGTTCGACAGCGAGCGCATCGAGCAACTCGGGATGCGTTGGCCGTTCGCCCTGCAAGCCAAAGTCATCGGGAGTTCGTACCAGTCCGGCTCCAAAGAACATCTGCCAGAGATGATTCACGATGACTCGCGCAGTCAGCGGGTTGTCACGAGCGACCAACCACTTGGCGAGATCGAGTCGCGATTGAACTTGATCATCCGGCATCTGCAGCACAGACGGGATGACGCCAGTCGCAACCTCGTCACCCTTCTTGTTCCACACGCCTCGTTCCAACACATGCGTCTTGCGAAGCTCCTTCTTTTGCCCCAGCACCATCACGTTGAGTTTGCCCGCAGCGCCCTTCACATCGCTGAATTGTTTGTTGGCCCGATCCAGCAATTCCTTGGCCTGTTGGTATTCCGCATGATCGGACAAGAACTGGGCGAGCAACCGCTTCTGCAGCTTTCCATCAATTGATTGGTCGGACGCCGACACATGCTCGGCCAGTTCTTCAAACGGCATCTTGTCGAGCTTGCGAACAGCGTCGCCGGGTTGGTCAGTGATGGAAACTCGGAAGCGGCCAATGTTTGCATCGCCGATTGTCGAACGATGCAACAAGACAAAGACGAGTTCTTCGTCGTTTGCGAGCTGTAATGGTTCTGCCAAGGCAAAGACGGCGACATGCGGCTTCGTCGCGTCGTGCCCCGATGTCGTCCAACCGTTTCGAGGATCATCGTCCAACGTATCCGCGACCTTGCCGTACTGCCGTGCTTTCGCGTCGTTCTCAACATCGGCGACGGCAGCAGCAATGAGCACATCCTTGATCTGAGACTGGCCGCGTTTGCGAATCTGCAGCTTCACGTCGGTCAAAATGAACTCGCCGCTCTTGCCGCGCGACAGCTTGCCTTCGGAATGAGACTCATGTGGGAAAACTTCCAGCCGCAAACCCGTTACGCGTTGCCGTTCTTCCTCACGAGACACCGACGAACCCGATGTTGAACTCGTCGGCAACGGAGCAATCAATCGATAGTCGTCTTGCCGCGGATTGGGACCACTGGTTTGAACGATCCCGTCAGCGTCCTGCGTTAAAGACGTGCCTTCAACCGACGTTAGGGACGAAGCCAACAAAGGTCGCCACGCTCGAAATCCACGGCTCTTGATGATCGCGATCTGTTGATCGAGCCACTTCGGAAACTGCTCTTCGGCAACCTTTCGCGCGGCGGCTTCAATCGGTTTGCGTTCGTCGACAATGCGTTGAGCTTCCTCAACAGCTCGCGCCGCATACGGCGACTGGTACGACAGCAACGGCTTTGCTCCCGGCCCTGCTCCGCCGTCTTCATCAATACTGTTGAAGAACGCATTCATCCGGTAGTAGTCGGTCTGCGAGACCGGATCGAACTTATGAGAGTGACATTGGCAACAACCAAGCGTCAGTCCCAGCCACACGGTGCCCGTCGTGTTCACTCGGTCGAGCACATAATCAATCCGCGACTCTTCGGGATCTCGGCCACCTTCTCCGTTGGTCATGTGATTGCGATGAAAGCACGTCGCCAAGATTTGCTCGGGCTTCGCATCAGGCAGAAGGTCACCAGCAAACTGCTCGATGGTGAATTGATCGAACGGCATGTTCTTGTTGAACGACTCAATCACCCAGTCCCGCCACGGCCAGTTCGTTCGAGTGGCATCGCCCTGGAAGCCATCCGTATCCGAGTAGCGAGCGGCATCGAGCCACCACATCGCCATCCGCTCGCCGTAATGCGGAGACTTCAGCAAGCGATCAACAGCCGCGACGTAGCTGCCCGCATCACCTTCCAGGAAGGCTTTGAGCTCGGACTCGGTCGGTGGAAGACCTGTGACATCAAACGACAACCGGCGCAAGAGCGTGTGCTTCGCTGCCGGTTTGGAAAACGCCAGCCCTTCGGCTGCCAATCGCTTGGCGATGAAGTAATCGACGAGGTTCTCTTTCAGGTCGGCAGGCACTTTGCGTTCGGGCTTCTCAAAGGCCCAATGTCGCCCCCACTTCGCTCCGGCAGCGATCCACTTTTTAAGGACTTCAACTTCCTTCGGTGTGAGCCGCTTGCGATGCGACTTTGGTGGCGGCATCAGCTCGTCATCGTTGGACGAAGTGACTCGCCGTAAGAGCTCACTCTTGTCCGGATCCCCCGGAACGATGGCCGCTCGCCCGTCGCGTACGAAGAGCGCCGAGTCTCGTTCATCCAAACGCAACTCGGCCTCACGATGCGACGCATCTGGGCCATGACAGTGAAAGCACTTGTCCGAAAGAATCGGCAGCACGTCGTAACTAAAGCTGATGTCATCCGCGCCATACGTTGCAGACGAAAGCCCCAACACCAGAGCGCGGACTGTTAGTAGTTGTCTTGCCATCTTGATGCATCCGATGCGAGTCATGTGGTTCGGCGAGCCTGAAAGTCGAGGACATTCTCATGCGATAAAAGCCACCGTGCTGCGGCTTGATAAGTCATCTAACCCATCCAGACGCCCGCTCAACGTGAGCTTCCACTTCAGGAGAAGAGATCCTCACTCTCAGGCGTCTTTTGTAAATGACTCGCCGACAGACATCGAATGACAACCTGACGATCGAGTTCGACGCACTCAGCAACTTCTTGGAGATCTCTGACCCGAGTCTCATCATCGCGACGGATATTGCCGGCGCGGCTCACAGCGATACACACTCGGTCTTGATTCCGTACGACAGCACTCAAGATCTGAAAATCGAAGCGGCGGACGCGACCAGGCCTGAGTTCATCAACTTCAAGTCGCTGCGACAGCCGATCACACCGGCGGGATCGTCTCATTCAGCAGCACTTCCAACTTCTCGATCACAGGCTCGGGTACGTTGGGCGGCATCTTGATTAGTTCGAAGTCGATCTAGGTTCCGAGATCGACTGAACGCCTCAGCGTGACGCTGTGGCAAGGACACAACTCGCTCGACGAACAGCATCCGGCGGATGCGGGCAACGACACCATCAGAGGCGGCAGTCAGAACGATTACATCACCGGCGAGTTCGGAAACGACTCGCTCGATGGTGGAGCTAGCGCAGACACCATCATCGCCGGTGGTGGAGCAGACACCGTCAATGGCGGAGATGCAGTCGACAACGTCATGAATGACGTTCCTAGCTAACCGTTGCCGACCGCGCGTCTCTTCGAGGTGCGATGTCAGTCACAGAGCGATTGCATTCCATCGGCGAATTAATCTTCTCGGGGCCACGATTGTGGTAGCTACGTTCGCCAGAACGTGGCCGGGACACACTCAACTTCGGCTTCGCCACGCTCTGGCGAGCGTAGCTACTGAAAGCCTCAATCCTCGCGGCGAGTAGGATGATCCTTTGGGTTACCAATCTCAGTTTTGGAGTGACTAAACAACTGAGACGAGTCACACCACGATTCACTGAACCCGAAGCTCAAGGTTTGAAGACGCACGAGGTTGAAGTAGTCACTCGGCATTCACGGATGAAGGACGGAGCCACGCATGATCCCACCGACGCACCTGCTCATCAGTTGGAGTATCGCGGTTGAAACCACCAACACGCGCCGAGACCGGTCTCTCGTCACGTTGGCAGGAGTCATCCCGGATATCGATGGCTTCGGGTATCCAATCGAGAATTGGCTGACCATCAATTGGGACCAGCCACTGTTGTGGTACAGCACCTACCACCACACGCTCTGTCATAACGTCGGCTTCGCGGCGGTCATTGGCGGCCTCACTGCGTGGATCACCCGAGGCCAGTGGAAGACGACACTGCTGGTGCTGCTGACCTTCCATCTGCACCTGTTGTGCGACGTCGTGGGATCGCGCGGCATCGACAACTACCAATGGCCGGTCCCCTATCTGTTGCCCTTTTCGGATGCCTGGCAGTGGACTTGGTCAGGCCAGTGGGAACTGAGTGCGTGGCCAAATCGCATCATTGGAGTCACGTTTCTCGCACTGACGCTGTGGCAAGCCTGGGATCGAGCAACTTCCCCGCTAGAACTCGTCTCTGCCAAAGCCAACTCGGGCTTTGTGGCCGTCTTACGAAAGTGGTTTCCTCGACGAGATCCGTCACAACAGCTCCCACAAGTTTCCGACGAGACAAACACCTAATGTCGTCTTTCTTACAACCATAAAGGCTCTCATGAAAAAGCTTCTTGCGTTTCTCGTTCTGGCAATCGTGCCGTTGGTCTCGACTGCTGCTGAGCCCAAGCCCATCAAGGTCGTGATCCTTGCCGGGCAATCGAACATGGAAGGTCACGGCATCATTGCGGCTGATCCCAAACGCAACGGCGGCAAAGGCAGTCTCGAATACGTGGTGAAAGCTCCCGAGACCGTGGCGAGGTTCGGCCATCTGGTCGACAAGTCCGGTAAGTGGGTCGTGCGTGATGATGTGTGGATTTCGTATCTCGATCGTCACGGTCCCCTGACCGCAGGTTATGGAGTGAAGGAGGACCGCATCGGCCCCGAGCTTGGGATCGGCTGGGTGCTGGGTAACGCCATCGAAGAACCGCTGTTGCTCATCAAGTGCGCGTGGGGTGGCAAGAGCTTGGCCATCGACTTTCGACCGCCGAGCGCAGGTAAGCCGGCGTACTCGCTGGGCAAGAAGTTGCAGGACGACATCGACAACGATCCGAAGATCCTGGGCAAGTACTACCGCGAGACTTTGAGCTTGGTCAGCGACACTCTAAGTCGACTGAAAGATGTGGTGCCTGGTAGCGAAGGTCGGGGCTATCAACTGGTCGGTTTTGGCTGGCATCAAGGTTGGAATGACCGCATCAGCGATCAATTCAACGGCGAATACGAGAGCAACATGGCTCACTTCATTCGTGACATGCGCCGCGATCTTAAGGCTCCGAATCTGCCCTTTGTGATCGTCGAAACCGGCATGAATGGCCCGACCGAAACGCACCCGCGAGCACTCTCGCTGATGAAGGCTCAAGCGGCCGTCGCCGAACATCCTGAGTTCAAAGGCAACGTCGCGTTTGTCGGCACGAAGTCGTTCTGGCGACCTCAAGAAGAATCACCATCAGGCCAAGGCTATCACTGGAACACCAACGCCGAGACTTACTATCTCATCGGCGAAGCGATGGGCGAAGCACTCAAGCGAATGATCGTGAAGTAGTAGCCAAGCTTGTGTAAGAACTCTCTCACCTATCAGGACAACTGATGTTTGCGGTGCATTCAGGACTTCAATCCGGTTCGCGATTGCCGGTGCTCTCTCAAGAATCTCGTGGCGTGCGGATCGCTGAGTGGTCCGTATGGATCACGATGGGCTGCGTCGCTGCGATCGTGTCGGCCTTGCCGGACTTGGCGTTGAAGATGCCGGGCCATGCCGTCGTGCGTTCGGTCTTCCCAATGACACTGGGACTCGCCATCGCGCCCCGACATCTAGGAGGCGCCGTCATGGGAGCCTCGGGACTCGTAACGGGACTACTCCTGCGAGCGTTCAACGCGTCCGACATCGGGCTCGGCGCATTAACGAGCATGGCACTCACCGGTCCGATGCTCGACGCGGTCTTATGGCGCATGCAATCCGGCGGCTGGCGTCTGTATGTCGGCATCATTCTGGCTGGAGTTCTGGCCAACACAGCCGCGTTCGGTGTAAAGCTCTCGGAGAAACTGATCTTCGGGCAAGGCAAGCGGAAGTTCGCGGACTGGCTGATGAACGCGCTCTGGTCATATCCGTTGTTCGGCATCGTGGCGGGGCTGATCAGTGCCTTGGTGTGGTTTAAGTGGCGAGCAACCATGCCGAAGGAGCCGTCGTGATTTACATCGGCATCGACGATACGGACTCGTTGGAATCGCGCGGCACGAACAAGCTCGCCAAGAGCATCGCTCAGCAACTCGCACCGCGCTTCGTGTGCCGCATGATCGTGAGGCATCAGCTCTTGATGGATGAGCGAGTCCCATTCACGAGCCATAACGGTTCGGCTTCGATCATCCTGGAACCGCGCGACCGTTCCGCGTTGACTGACGCTGATTTGCGAACGCTCTTCCGCGAATTGAAGAGCCTGATGCTGGCGGACTTCATACCCGGCAGCGATCCCGGTCTGTGCCTGACGACCGAGGTTTCCGATGCCATTGTCGCCTGGGGTCGGCGCTGTCAGCAGGAGATCGTGACTCAAGCTGCGGCTCGTGAATTAGCCGCCCAGTGCGGAGTCATGTTGGAAGGTTTGGGCGGCACTGAAGGCGGCGTGATCGGAGCTTTGGCCGCCATTGGGCTCACTCATACCGGCAACGATGGCCGACTCATTCGCTGGGGTGATCAGCCCGACGACCTCTCTGGGCCCACGGACGTGGAATTACTCCGACAGCGAGACATCGAAGTTCGCGAAGTCGCGGCCGACACGTCGCCCGATTCACTTTTAGGTGCAGCACTGACTGCCGAGCAGTCGCACTCATCCGCCCTGCCCGGTCGCGTCCTGACCACCGGACGAGTGGAAGTCGGCAAGCACGCGCGTCCCAACTTAAGACACGGCCGCGCCGTCTTGTTCGTCGTCCGCAACATCAGCGAGTCTGCCGACCAAGCCGAGTGGATGTCGCTGCGGGTGAAGTAATCCTGCGATCGCTTCGGCAAGCAACATGAAGTTGCTCGGAACTCTGAAGTGATCGTTGACGAGACGACTGTTGCCATTACCTTCCGCCGCGTTGCATGCAGGTCGCTCGCTAAGTGCTCCTGAAGTTCGGCTGAGACTGCGTGCCACTCGTCATCCCAGGTGAGATCCCAAGAGCGTCGGCGGCTATGAGTCGCGGCTTGGCTGGTTTCACCGCCGCCGTTTGACGAGTGCCGGTGACAGCATGTTGTGCCAGCGGCGGCACACTCTTTCGACGAAGGCAACGCCAACTTCGTCCGTTGTCGATCGCAGCGAACTCACCCGCTGACAAAGCATTCGAGGCCTCCATCGATCTCTATTGGTCGCATCGCCGCGCACATTTGGCACCACTGAGATGAAGCACGGTTAAGCCGGATAGCTCACAAACCCGTCCGACTGATCTGGTCATTTTCAATCTGAGAGTTAGCCAATTGGCCCAGACGCATGCCATCAAAGAGCGTGAGTGGCCCCTCAACGGCTTTCGTCGAAGCTTCCGTTTTCAAACTGCAGAACGAGTCGCTCGCTGACATCGGCGACCTTATCACCGAGGTCCGTCATGAAACGTCATGGATTCACTCTGATCGAATTGCTGGTCGTCATTGCGATCATCGCCGTGTTGGTGGCGTTGCTCTTGCCCGCTGTGCAGTCCGCGCGCGAGGCCGCTCGTCGCTCGCAATGTGCGAACAATCTGAAGCAGCTCGGCATCGCAGCTCACAACTACCACGAATCATTCACAACCTTCGCTCCGGGCTTCCTCAACTGGAACGCGTTGCCTGGTCAGGCCAATCCCCCCGCCAATCGAGCCGTCAGTTTGTTCGCTCTGATGCTGTCGCAATTGGATCAGCCATCCTTGTACGAGAATTGGAATTGGAACGACCCGTGGCTCAATGTCACCAACGGTCGCACCGCAACAATTATTCCAGGTCTCGTTTGCCCGTCCGACGTCATGGCCTTCACGGTCTATGAAACCACGCCGACGAACATCCCGTTCCTCACGCGCTACGGCATGGCGAGCTATGGCGGCAACGCAGGGTCTTGGAGCTATCACCCCAGCCGCTTCCCCACGGGTGTGACTCCCGACGGCGTCTTTCTCAGAAACGCCATCGTCCGCGAACGCGACGTCACCGATGGCACATCCAACACGCTGCTGTTCGGCGAGCGATCGCATACGGACTCGGCCTACAAACAATGGGCCACCACGAACGCGCGCACTTCGCTCGACAGTGTTGGTATCTGGGCTCCATCGACCGGTTTGCCCGGAGTGGGCGACGTCACGATGAGCACCGCTGTGGCCATCAACTATTTGCATCCGTCGGCCACTGCGGCGAGCATCAATCAGCTTGAGGACTATCGCCTGTCGGCCTTCGGCAGCATGCACAACGGCGGTGCAAACTTTTGCTTGGCGGACGGCACGGTAAGGTTCATCAGCCAGACGATCTCGATGCCCGTGTTTCAAGGTTTGGGAACGCGTTCCAATGGAGAGGTGGCTGGCGAGTTCTAACGCCGCAGCGAGTCACGAATGCGCGATGTGCTTCGTCTCGTAGCTCGCAAGAGATGAGTAACCCACGAGACTGCATTCATGCCTGAACTCCCGGAAGTCGAAACGATGGTGCGGGGCATCCGCCCCCACCTTCAAGGCCGCAAGCTGCTCGCCTTTCGAGCCTGCCCATGCGACTGCCGACCGATGACCATCGAGCCGTCGATCGCCGCGATCTCCAAACGAGTCGCCGGTCAAACAATCCAGCAAGTGATTCGCCGAGCCAAGCGAGTCGTACTCGAACTCTCATCCGGTGAAGCGTTCGTCATTGAACCGCGCATGACCGGGCTCATGCTGATTGAGGATCCGCCAGACGTCGATCATCTGCGCGTCGAATGGGAACTTGCCGATCAACGAGAACCTCGTCACGTCTACTTTTGGGATCGACGTGGACTCGGAACGATCCGGCTGCTGAGTGCTACAGAGCTGGCTCGACTGATGAGCTGCGAGTACCTCGGACGCGACGCGCTCGAAATGACGGTTGCCGACTGGACCGAGGTCTGTGCCGGCACATCCAGCCCCATCAAGGTGGCGTTGCTCAATCAAAAGCGAGTGGCCGGCATTGGCAATCTCTACGCCAGCGAGATCCTGCATCTGTCACGGATCTCGCCGTTGCTACCGGCCTGCAAACTGAAGGCTCCGCAGATCGAGCGTCTGACGGCTGTTTGTCGCGAAGTGCTTGAGCTGGCCATTCAGCATGAAGGCTCAACCTTGAGCGACGGGACGTATCGCAACGCGCTCAACAAAGCTGGTGGTTATCAAAACGCGCATCGAGTTTACGATCGAGAAGGCGAACGATGCCCGACCTGCTCGCAGTCCGATATTCTTCGCATCGTGCAAGCTCAGCGTTCGACGTTCTATTGCCCGAAATGCCAAAAGCTCGGACGAACGAAGTAGCTCCCGAGTCATCCATCACCTCTGCCAGATGGCATTCGAACTCGGCGACTCGTTTAACTCAGACTCTCATTCCACCAACCATTGACTGCGAATGTCCGATCAATCCTCTCCGAAACCGGCCCGTCGACCTCGCTACTCGGGAACGCATCCGCGGCAGTTCAACGAGAAGTACAAAGAGCTCAACGCCGGTCGCTATACCGACGAAGTTGCCAAGATCGTGGCCAGCGGCAAGACGCCTGCTGGAACACACCGACCGGTCTTGCTTAACGAAGTTCTGCATGTCCTTCGCCCTAAGCCGGGGCAACTTGTAGCAGATGCGACACTCGGGTTTGGCGGGCACGCGCAAGAGTTGCTGCTCGCCGTCCAACCCGGCGGCAAGTTGTTTGGAGTCGACCTCGATCCAATTGAATTGCCTAAGACTGAAGTTCGCTTGCGTGCTCTCGATGTCCCTGCCAAAGCCATTGTTCTGCGCCGATCGAACTACGCAGGTCTAACAAAGTGGCTCGCGCAACAAGCCCCTGACGGTGTCGACATGGTCCTCGCCGACTTGGGTTGCTCGTCCATGCAGCTCGACAATCCCGAACGAGGATTCGGCTACAAGGTGGACGGCCCGCTCGACATGCGGATGAATCCCGAGCATGGTCAATCGGCTGCAGCACTTCTCGACAAGCTCACTGATATCCAACTGGCGAAGATCTTTCGCGACTACTCTGACGAACCGCACGCGCACGCACTCGCGCAGGCGATCCTGCAAGCTCATCACAAACATCCGCTGACAACAAAGTCTTTGGCTGACCTCGTCAACGCCACAGCTCGTCGACTGCCGCAGGCCATCGGTGACGATCCAGCGACCTCCGTGCCCCGAGTCTTCCAAGCTCTCCGCATCGCTGTGAACGACGAGTTCGCCGCACTCGAAGCCTTTCTGGCCAGTGTGCCGTATGTGCTCAAGCCGGGCGGGCGCGTCGCCGTGATCAGCTTCCACTCGGGAGAAGACCGTCGAGTGAAGCAAGCTTTCAAACAAGGACTCAAAGACGGTGTCTATGCCTCGATAGCCCCAGACATCATCACACCCGGAGCCGAAGAGCGTCACGCCAACCCGCGCAGCAAGTCCGCCAAAATGAGATGGGCCGTGCGTTCGTAAGTCACCGCTCAGCAATCACCGCGAGAGTAGACGGAGACCGATGCATTCTCGACAGCTCTCGTATAGCAGAGTCCTGACGTTTTTCTCGCCTAAACCTCGGCGAAACTCCGCTGTGATCAAGTCAGGAACAATCAAAACTGTCCGAGCCCAGCCGCTCCACCGAGCGTCGCTGTTCTCGCTGCGACACCAACTCTCGGCAAAACCAAACTCCGAGAGAAAATCACCCGCTGCCACGCCTCAAGTCGCTCCACAAGAACTTGCCAGACTCGGCCCCTTCGATTAAATCTCCCGCCCCTCGACGCCATCATAGCTCAGTCGGTAGAGCGACGCTTTCGTAAAGCGTAGGTCTTCGGTTCAAGTCCGAATGATGGCCCTTTATCAAGAGTTATCACTGACTCACTTAAACCCTCGCAGGTGCTCAACTTGCGAGGGTTTTTCGTTTC
>OMIV01000103.1 GCA_900299185.1 Planctomycetaceae bacterium | reverse complement strand
ACCTACGCCGCCTTGAGATGGGGACATGTCGAACGATTCTCGTTGATCGTTCAAATCGCAATTGCCGTGGGAGTATGCGCCGCGTGGGCCGTCGTGCTCTTTGGTCGGCTCGGAACTCAGATGCTGCGAGACCGAGCGAACCGCCGCCACATGGCACGAGCGATGGCTTAAGCGAGCTGCCGAGAAAGCAAACAAGCTCTCGCACTCGCTTCTGACGTTGCCGACAAAAGTCCGTGGTGTAGGTTTTCAACCTGCAAAGCTTTCAGAAATTGGCAGGTTGGAAACCTGGCCCACGTCAACTCCGCGCGATGGCGTTGCGGTACTCGCGCGGTGACAGCCCCGTCGCTTGGCGGAACTGCCGAGTGAACGCGCTTTGGTCCGAGTATCCCGACTGCCGAGCGATGTCCGCGATGGCATCATTGCTCTCGGTCAGCAATCGCTCGGCACAGTCGATGCGCAGCTTCAGCAACCACTGCCCGGTCGTCAGGCCGAAGACTCGTCGCATGCGACTGTCGAGTTGGAACCGAGACATCTCTGCCACCGCGGCCAACTCATCAACCGTCGGTGCTTGCGAAACGTTCTTCTCGGCATAAGTCACAGCCGCAAGCACATGCTGAAACTCGGCTGCAGACGAGTCCGGCAAGCGTAAGTCTTGCGACACTCCCACAAGTCCGAGAACTTTCCCATCAGACTTCAGCAGCGGCAGTTTGCTGGTGAGACACCAACCGACATCGCGGGACGGATAGAGGTGTAATTCCAATTGCTTCAGCAACGGCTGACCGGTTTGCAGCACCTTGCGATCTTGAGCTTCGAAGCGTGCTCCGAGCGGAGCGATCAAGACTTGGCTGGGAGTCCGTCCGAGCAACTGCGACTTGTCGCGCAGCCCACAACGCTCGACCAACGTTTGATTGACGACGACGTAACGCCCTGCCGCGTCTTTGATGAAATAGACGATGTCTGGCAAATGGTCGAACAACAGCTCACCCGTGAAAGGCTCAGCAAGCTGGTTCAGCATGTCGCGGATCGAGAGCTTGGAAGTCATGCTGAGATTGTGCGCGGATTCAAGTGAAAGCTCTACGAACCGCCAAGAACTCGCGAGCCCAGATGAGTATCGTTCGCGGACTCAGGTAAGAGATTGCGGTGCCTGACCCCTCTTCTGTCTGCTCTCCATCATTCCTTCAAAGGTGCATTGCTGATGTCACAAGGCTCTCAAGTTTTTCGTGGCTGTATGCCGGCGCTGATGACGCCGTGCTTTCCCGATCGCTCGATCGATTACGACACGTTGGTTCGCAAAGCCGGCGACCTGATCAACACGGGCATGAAGGCCGTCGTGTATTGCGGCTCGATGGGCGACTGGCCGTTGCTGACCGATGAGCAACGCCAAGAGGGCGTGCGACGATTGGTTGCTGCCGGAATCCCCGTTGTCGTGGGGACGGGAGCGCAGAACCCGCGCATTGCGGCGGATCATGCGGCGCATGCTCGCAAGGTTGGTGCGGCTGGTCTCATGGTAATTCCGCGCGTGTTGTCGCGAGGCAGTTCGGTGTCCGCTCAGAAGGCTCACTTCAGTGGCATCTTGGCCGCTGGCGGTGACTTGCCTGCGGTGATCTACAACAGCCCGTATTACGGCTTCCAAACGAAGGCCGATCTGTTTGCCGACTTGCGGAAGTCGCATCGCAATCTGGTCGGTTTCAAAGAATTTGGCGGGGCCGAGTCCCTGAGCTACGCCGCCGAGTTCATCACCAGCGGCGACCCGGACTTGGCATTGATGGTCGGCGTCGACACTCAAGTCTTTCATGGTTTTGTGCGCTGCGGTGCTGTCGGAGCAATTACAGGCATTGGCAACGCGCTGCCTAAGCCTGTGCTGCGACTGATCGCTTTGTGCGAACAAGCCGCCGCCGGAAACGCGGAGGCTCGACGGTTGGCGATGGAACTCGAAGAGGCGCTGCACGTGCTTTCGAAGTTCGATGAAGGCCCGGACTTGGTGCTCTACTACAAGTACCTAATGGTGCTCGAAGGCAACCCTGAGTTTGCGTTGCACTTCAACGAGACCGACGTGCTCAGCCCATCGCAGCGTGAGTTCGCTCGATCGCAATGGCAGCTCTTCAAGAACTGGTGGGCGAACTGGCCGGGGGCGAGTGAATGAGCAACTCACAGCAACTCTTGAAAGTCATCGATTCGCATACCGAAGGCGAGCCGACGCGAGTCGTCATCAGCGGCGGCCCGGATCTGGGCAGCGGTTCGTTGCACGAGCGTCGGCAGCGTTTCAAAGACACTTCCGACGAGTTCCGACGAACGGTGATTTTGGAACCTCGCGGTTCGGACGCCTTGGTCGGCGCGTTGTTGTGCGAGCCCGTCGATAAGTCGTGTGTGGCCGGCGTGATCTTCTTCAACAACGCGGGTTATCTCGGCATGTGTGGGCACGGCACGATCGGTGTCGCGGTGACGTTGGCTTATCTCGGCAAGATTGGACTGGGCACGCATCGGTTAGAGACGCCGGTGGGTGTCGTCGAAGTGCAGCTCATCGATGCCAATCAAGTCGCGATCGAAAACGTGCCGAGCTACCGCACGCTGCATCGCGTCAACGTTGAAGTGGATGGACTCGGCACCGTCGTGGGCGACGTGGCCTGGGGCGGCAACTGGTTCTTCCTCGCCGAACATTCGCCGTATCCGCTGACGCTGGGCAACGTCCGCGCGTTGACGGATGCCGCCGAGAAAGTTCGAGCGGCCTTGCGAAACAACGGCATCACCGGCACTGACGGTGGCGAGATTGATCACGTCGAGTTCTTCGGAGCCGGTCAGGCTGCGGATGCTGATAGTCGCAACTATGTGTATTGCCCTGGTGGTGCTTATGACCGCTCTCCATGCGGGACGGGTACCAGCGCGAAGCTGGCTTGCCTCGCCGCATCGGGCAAGTTGCAACCCGGCGAGCAGTGGGTGCAGGAAAGCATCATCGGCAGTCGCTTCACCGGCAGTTATCGACTCGACGCCGAAGGTCACATCATTCCGCGAGTGGTCGGTCGCGCTTTCATCTGCGGCGAGTCCGTCTTGATTCAGCAACCTGCTGATCCCTTCCGACATGGCATCGTGGGAGAAGTCTCGGCATGAGCGAGTCCAACCAAGCAGACGTGATCGTGGTCGGCGCAGGAGTCATCGGGATTGCCTGCGCTCACTACCTCAACAAGGCCGGGTTGCGTGTGACGGTGATCGACCAAAGCTCGATTGCCAGCGCGTGCTCGCATGGCAATTGCGGTTACATCTGCCCAAGCCATGTCTTGCCGCTCACCGAACCCGGTGCAGTCGGCATGGCCTTGAAGTCGCTGTTCAATCCGAGTGCTCCATTCCGTGTGAAGCCTCGTTTGAGTCCCGCACTGTGGAACTGGATGTGGCAGTTCGCGAAACGTTGCAATCAGCAGCAAGTGCTGACGGCTGGCACTCACTTAAAGGCGATCCTCGACTCGTCCATGCACGAGTACCAGCGGCTGGTGCCTGAGGAATCGCTGGACTGCGAATGGAAGCAAAACGGTTTGCTGTATGTCTTGCAGACCGAACGCGGCATGCGGTCGTTTGCCGAAACAGACAAGCTCTTGTCCGAGCACTTCGGCGTGCCAGCGCGACGCATCGACGGCACGGAGTTGCCGACGTTCGATCCAGCTTTGAAGCCCGGACTGGCCGGGGCTTATCACTACGAGCACGACACTTCGGTTCGTCCTGATTTGCTCAATACAAGTTGGTCGCAACGACTGAAATCGCGCGGCGTGACGTTCATCGAAAACTGCCGGCTGCAAAAGATTCTAACGTCGTCAGGTCGAGTCACTCAGTTGGCGACCTCGGGCGGATTGATGCAAGCCGACCGCATCGTGTTCGCCATCGGCGCATGGAGTCCGCGCATCGCGGCGGAGCTCGAATGCCCGATCCCGATCGAGCAAGGCAAAGGCTACTCGGTCACCATGAGCCGCCCGAATCCGTCGCCCAAGTATCCGATGCTCTTCCCCGAACATCGCGTCGGAGTGTCGCCGTTCGATCACGGCTACCGGCTGGGTTCGATGATGGAGTTCTCGGGCTTCGATACATCGATTCCCGAAAGCCGCATTCAGCAACTGCGCGACTCCGCGAAGCCGTACTTGATCACTCCGTGTGGCGACGGGCCGGTTCAGACGTGGTACGGCTGGCGGCCGATGACGTGGGACAGCCTGCCGATCATTGGTCGAGTTCCGCGATTGCAAAACGCGTTCTTAGCGACCGGTCACAACATGCTGGGCATGAGCCTGGCCACAGCCACGGGCCGACTGATCACAGAGCTGATGCAAGAGCAGACTCCGCACATCGACCCGACTCCGTTCTCACCGCAGCGATTCATGTAAGCGGCACTACAGCAGGAATCTTCAGTCACGTTGGGAGTGCTGGCGAATCCTCGTCGCACTTCCATCGCTCCGTTCGAGTCGGCAGGTGGCAGCGGTTGGATACACTCTCGGCATCTTTACTCATGAACCCTTCGCCGAGTCCGCATGACCGAACTGTTCTCCAACCTGAACTCGTCTGACCAATCAGTGCAGGAACAAGTCGCTGATGTTTATCGAACAGAATCGCGGCGAGTCTTCGCGACGCTAGTGCGACTACTTGGCGACTTTGATCTCGCTGAAGAGATGCTGCATGAAGCCTTTATAGCGGCGGTCGAACGTTGGCCGATCGACGGCGTGCCGGACAATCCGCGAACTTGGTTGGTCTCAGCGGGACGCTTCAAAGGCATCGACACGCTGCGGCGGCGAGCTCGTTTTGAAGACTCACGAGTCGACATCGCTCGGCGAGAAGAGGTGCTCGAAGCGGCGACGTCGTATTGCGACGACGACCGCATTACCGACGACCAACTGCGGCTGATCTTCACGTGCTGTCACCCGGCGCTCGCCCCCGAAGTGCAGATCGCACTCACATTGCGCGAAGTCTGCGGCCTAACAACGGAAGCCATCGCGGCCGCTTTCCTGGTCTCACCGGCGACGATGGCTCAACGCATCGTTCGCGGCAAAGCCAAGATTCGAGACGCTGGCATTCCCTATCAAGTCCCTGTCGTTGCCGACCTGCCGGAACGAATCGAGTCCGTGTTGTCGGTCTGTTACCTCGTCTTTAATGAAGGCTCTTCGGCATCGTCGGGCGAGACGCTCACTCGCCCTGACCTCTCTGGCGAAGCCATTCGACTCGGCCGCTTGTTGTGCGAGTTGTTACAGGACTCCGAAGTGCTCGGCTTGCTGGCGCTCATGCTGTTGCACGAGTCTCGTCGGCCCGCCCGAACAACGATTGATGGCGATCTAGTCCTGCTCGAAGACCAAGACCGATCGTTGTGGAACCAAGCCTACATCCAAGAAGCGACCATATTACTTCAACGAGCGATGTCTGCCGGAACCGTCGGCGCTTACACGATTCAAGCGGCGATCTCTGCCGTGCATGCCTTAGCCCCAACTTCATCCGCGACAAACTGGGCCGAGATCGTGCGTTGGTATGACTTGCTCGCTCAGGCCGCGCCCTCGCCAATCGTTGTGCTCAATCGAGCCGTCGCAATCGCCATGCGAGATGGACCGGAAGCCGGACTCTCGGAGATCGACCAACTCATCGCACGCGGCGAGTTAGCCAACTACCGCCTGCTACACGCGGCTCGAGCCGATCTCTTTCGCCGACAAGGGCGCACGTCAGAAGCCATCGAGTGCTACCAACAAGCCTTGTCTCTGACCCAACAAGAACCCGAACGCCGCTACCTCGAACGGCGAATCAGAGAACTTCGAATGGACTGAAGCCGAATTCGAATGCCTCATGAGTTCCCGCCGAAATTCGACGACAACCTCGAAACGGAAACCAGCAACCAGGTTGTAGGATGCCCGCCTCGTCGTCGACGCTTTGAAATTCCGGCTCATCGCAAAACCGTGGGGGTAACTGGTAAAGAGCGGACAGACTGGTTCAGCTGGGGTTGTGAGTTCTCAAGTCGCAACTTCAACGGAGTCCCAGAATGTCCGCTCAAGCGTTTT
>OMIV01000102.1 GCA_900299185.1 Planctomycetaceae bacterium | reverse complement strand
TCGTTGTTGTCGGCGCAACCGTCGTCGTTGTCGGCGCAACCGTCGTCGTTGTCGGCGCTGATCCACGGAATGTGAAATCAAATGGATCTTCGTCAGACACCGTCGTTGTCGTTACCGGAACTGTCGTAGTCGGGGCTGATGCACGGAATCCTTCAAAGCACTCACTGAAAAAGTCGGTTGGATCGCAGTCTTCAGTTGGCGGGTCGTTCTTCTTTCTGATTTTGGAAACAGTCACCGCATCAGGTGGAGTCGTCACCTCATCAAATCTCACTGGCGTAGACACTTCCAATTTTGCGACGAACTTAAGATCGAGCGGCTGTGGTTCGATGAATGTGCGAGTTGATTCAAAAGCGCCCTTAGAGGCGTTAAATGCAACGTTTTCAATAACTGCCTGACCCGTTGAGAGTTTTCCGGCAAGTGATCCGCGATAGAGAACCTTGCCGATATGACTCAATATCTCAAACTCTGGAAGTGGGTCTTCAATTCGGCGAGTTCCAGAATCAGGAGCTGCATCATCATCATGAAAAGTCGTATCAAAAGACACACTTTGACCGTCCTGAAGCGCGATTGCAGCTGCACGAGGCCCATTTGCGAGTTGCACCATTGCCGTTGCTGCACGAGTTGGCAAGATGATCTCGACATGAGTGGAGAAGGCATACGTAGTAATGACGACTTTGAAGTCTGATGCTGACTCGACTACGACTGATGATGTTCCGGTGCGAAGGACTGACATCGTGACTGGTCCGGCGGCCTCATCGGCAGCAATTTCAAGAATCAGTCGGCCAGAATCTCCGAGCACGACTGGGACATACGAAATCGAACCCTGTCCGGAGTTTGTCCCGACTAAGGTTCGAAGGTCAAATGGTGCGTTTGCCACCGATTTGGGGTCGAGAGTGTTGACTCTGACGTTCTTACCGCCAATTCGAGTTGAGATCTTCGTACCAAGTGGAGCCGAATACGCCTGTTCTTGAGTGACGAGCACCGAATACGCCTGGGCCTTGATACCTCGCGTGCTTCCAAATGAAACCTTGAATGGCCCCTTGCGTACGGACATCGGCGTCAAATCAAGGGTCCCCGGCCCAGTACCCGTCCATGTTCCGATCGGTGCCGCAGAGTTAAGTCCGGCCCCCACGTAGGTCCACGTCTCAGTGGCGGGGTCAATCACAACTTTGCGCTGCTCATTCGGATAATTGTTGTCATAGACATAGATGATGCTCTTCGAGCCATCGTTCGTCACTGCGATTGGAGTGACCGAATGTCCACCTTCTTTTGAATACATCCCGAGAGTAAAGCCCTGTTTTTCCGACAGTCCCTTCTTGAGCTCTGCTACCAACGCACTTGGCTGCATTGCGCGAAACCGCTTTGACTCCTTGGTCACAGTTGGCGCTACCTGTGTTGCCCACCAGTATCCGATGTTCTTGGCGACGGATCCCTGGTTGATCTGAATTGTCTCAAGAACTCCTCCCGACCGAGGATCGAGATTGTCAAAGAATCGTTGGGAGAGTACTGACATTCCTTCACATCGACCGGCAGAAATTGCGGAGTTCAGTTGGTCTGCAACTTTTTGTGCTGCTGGAAGCATGACGCACAATCCAGACGATGGGTCAACACAGACTGCTTCTTTTGTAAATAGAGCCGCCATCGTTGATGCATCAATGACGTCGTTCGTTGGAGCTCCCGACCAATTGGGGAAGTTGAAGCCGTCTCGTGTTGCACGAAAGAGCTGATCTGTAACAACGGTTTCAGTCGGACCCTGACCTAGAGCAACAGAAGTATTCCCTGCGTTCACTTGCTGAGCAATTGGCACAGACACCGCTGTGTCAGACCTTGTGAGGCCTTCACCTGTCACAATTTCAATGACGTCGTCGTTGCTCTGGCTAGAAACGAATAGCACGCCGACTACTGGCATCGCGACTAGTACACCTGCGATGCCGAATTGCAGCGTTCGATTTCTCACTCTTCGTGCAGCCCGCGATGCAATGTCGCCGGGGCTAGGTGATGCCGTCACATCAATTGCAACATCTGCTTTACGCAGCGAGTTGAAAAATGGGTCTTGACTCATATGAAGTTCTCCAGATGTCGCTTTCACCAGGAGAAATGTCGGTAGCGCACGAAGGAAATCCCTCAACTCGTGGGGCTATCCCTCAATTTGCACTCTCATCGCCTATATTTCGCTGAAGTCTCGGAGAATTTTGCCGATGACTGAGTCGGCCCTTCACCTATCTCGAAACCAGGGGATATCCCTAGAGTTAGAGGGCTATCCCTTGAAGCCGGCGGTCAACTTTGCACATCCCCCACATCGCACTGCGTCGCGCCATGGCGAGCACGTTTATGGTCTGCCTGATAGGAGTCTTGGGAACTGCCACGACAGTCTCAGCACAGCACGTCGCGCAGTCCATCACGAGTAGTGACGAGTCACTCCGCAGCAGATATCTGCCTACCTCGGTTGGCAAGAAAAGCTCGAAGAATAAAACGGCAAGGAACAAACGGTCCACCAATCGCACCAGTTCGTCAGCTGGAGACATCCGGATTTCGTTTGACCCCAAACAACACGGCTTCGCTTTTCCGAATTGGTCCGGGTCTTTTGGCGATGACCTCGCGAATGACGAAACTCTGCGACGACTTTTCGGCGATAAGTCAATCTGTAAGTCAATCGAAGGAAGTGCATGCACCGTGTACGAGTCTGTACCTTCCGTGCTGCAACGCTTGAATAGCGAGATTGTCAAGGGACGTTGTGAGGGAATGGCACTGCTTGCTTTGCACAGATTTTCTCAGGGAATTCCGGGCACAAGTGAACTGACGAGGTCTGATGTCGCTCAAGAACTGAGCTACTGGTCGTCAACACAAATGTTGCCATCTGTTCGGATAGCTACGACTAGATCCCGCAACTCGTCACTTCGCGAATTCGTTCAGGGAATCTCCTTGACTCTCCAAAATGGCGATACCGCAACATTGGCAATGCACGGTGAATTCGGTGACCACACTGTGGTTCCCTATTCGATTACTACTTCGGGATCAGTCGTACAGATTGACGTTTACGATCCAAATCAGCCAATGGCTCTCCCGAGTCTTATTCTTGACACTGCAACCGATACGTGGCGGTATTCACCTGATGCTTCGTCAAACGGCGTCACTTGGTCAGGACACAAGGGCAGCTTGAGCTATGTTCCGTTTTCAGCTCGATACCAGCAACCCACTCTTGCGTTCGAGTCTGGTCGTTAGCCACATATCGATACGGGTGGTATGCGCTATCTGAAGGTGCCCAACTCATTTCAGATTCAGGGGGTAGGTACTTTGACACTCCCGCAGAATGCTTTGAATCTTTCGCGGGCCGTCGCAAGTCGCTTGGTGGCAGTCGTTGGCGCCACACCGAGCACTTGCGCTGCCTGATGCAGCGTTAATCCCTCCCATTCGACGAGTAGCAAGATCTCTCGATCACGTTGGCGCATTTTGCCGAGTGCCGAATGCACGATTACCGATGCGACTGCAGCACTTTCAGTAGACGGTGCCTCATGATTCAAGGGTCCAAACTCGCGAACGAACCGGCTTCTTCGACTCCGCAATCGAAGGCGATTTGCAATGAGACGCCGTGCGATTCCATAGATCCATAGCAGTCGCTCCTCGGCTTCAATCGGGATGCTCTCACGTCGTCGCCACGCAGTGATGTACGTGTCTTCGACAAGGTCGTCTACCTCGTCAGAAATTCGACGAGTGACATACTTGTGCACTGAACGGTATGTTGTGTCATAAATCTCGCGAAATTGAGACGACTCCGCATCACTCAACACCGACATCACAAATCTCCTCTGCAGTCGATAGCAATTTTCTCTGTAATCCGCCGCACCCCACTAGAGGTCTCGTTTAAGTGTCAATGTGGTACGCAGATAACTGGAGTCCCAAGTGATTTGGCCACCAAACGCCCGTAGCGAGTGTTCAATGACGTCGCGAATAGGTTTCCGAGAAGGTTCAATCAAACTCAATAATGGATCCTTCTTTGTGAGGACGAGGGAAATTGCTATTTCCAACTCAAGACGCGAGGCCGAAAGAACGTCGACTTGTACTGTCGCGGCATCCGTGCTGGGTTCTGTGTTGGCGACGAGTTGCGCAGAGTAGCGAACAATCGATTCAAGTAGCCGAATCACTGCCGATGCCGGCACCCAGAGTCTGATACCAGCGTCGGCAGCAGATTTCGAAACTGCAACTCGGATCCCCTTCGTGCGATGGAGATCGTTCAACAGCAGAGGCAGAACGGCGGCAACCGAACTTAACATTCCAGTTCCGTCAACTGAAGACCAGCTCAGAGTAACTTCATCAAGCAGCGCGAGATCATCTCCGATACTGCGAACCACTGAGCCGAGTCTTGAGCGACTCTCTGGCAGAGAGAAGTCACCTAATTCGGCCAACAAACTCAGTGATGCCAGCGACCCATTTGCTCTGTGAAAGAGAGCCTCAGCAATCTCTGTATTGCTTCCCATCTGGAAACTGTTGCCAGGCGATTTGGTGTGAAATTTCAACTGCCTCCACATCGCCAGATTCGCAGCTGCTACCACTTGACGAAGCGAGTCCTCCAGAAGTGCGTCGTAGATTTTTGAATTCACTATCGAAATCAAATAGCCGAATACTCCACCGTCTTCAGTTAGCAACGGATTCACTCGAAGTACATCCGCTTCAAGACGAAACTGGGATGGCTCGAGGTTGTCGACTAAGACACCGAGGTCGGCAAGATATTCACTCAGCTGGCTACGTGACGAGACATGCATTTTGGCATTCAGATAAACACCAAGCACAGCTGACGAGGCGTGGTCATGGCCACTGGAGTGAATGATTGTGTGATCTTCGCTCGGCGACAGAAGGATTGCTGCCCAACCACCTTGTAGTCGAGCAGCCGACTCGGCAAGCTGCCGACCGGACTCTCGAATGTCATTTGACGAAAAAAGATGCACCACCGTATGACGGATGAGATCACGATGACTCATATCAGGACTCATGGCTCACCTTGTCTAATTCAGAATTTGCGACAGCAAGTATCGGGACGACACCTTCGAGTTCGGTAAATATGCGCGTATCTGAGGGAGGCGGGAAGATGTGCGCACAGAATTCGACGCCACTCGGCGTATTTTGAAGAGACCAACCACCGCCGCCTGGTGTAGTGAGCGCTTCTACCATGAGTAGTCCAACGCTCCTTTCAAAAGAGTCGTTTACAGGAGCCCCGTTGTTTACGACGGTGATTCGAAGTGACTCACCCTCGACCCGTATGTTGACCAATATCCGCGTAGCTCCAGATTTTTGAGCATTTGTTACCGCTTCTTCAACTACTCGGTATATGCGATACCTCGTTTCCGGACCAAGGAAAATTCTCCCCCGAATCAGTTCTCGAATTTTCAGCTGCACTGTCTTTGATTCTGCTTCATCGCCGAATTTCTGGCTCGGAGCCTCACGGGTAACCATCAAACGCTCATCCATCTGCAACTCGGCCCGTCCGTGGAGCAGATCCAACAGTGCAAATTGCAGTGATGTGGCAAGCAGGGGCGGAAAAAAGGAGTGGGATTTTCGCCGAATCGTCTGATCAATGAATCGTTCAAAATCTTCAGATAGCCGTTGCGAAATCCGATGAAGACAATCCTCAACAAAAATCAAGTCGTCTCGCTGAATTGCACTTACTTCAAGTCTTTCCCTCACTTGGTGAACAATCGAATCGATGTAGTCATTTTGCGCACGTGATATTGATAGCAACTCGCCTTGCACTGTTCCGTGTAGCCAGAGTGCAATCTCATGACGTGCAGAGGCATCGAGTGAGCGTGAGGTGTCAAGCATCTTTTCATGCCTCGTAGAGAGATCTTGAAGTGCGTGCCTGATCTTCGCCTCGGTCTTTAAAAGCCGCGTCAAGTCCCACACGGCGACAAGGACTGCGATAGTTATCACTGTTCCGAGTGCGATTGCGAGAGTCTGAGAGAGATTTCCGCGGCGCTCTAGCCACATCAGCACTAGCCAGGCAATCAAACCGGAGATTCGAATCACATGGGGCAGCACGACCAAACGACGCCTGGGAAAACTTTGGTCCACTTGACTGCGAATCATGGTCTATACAGAAGCTCTCTAACGGCACGTTGAATATCCGTCACGCTCAATGATGTTGACTTGAGCAGATACGCCCAACGACTTAGTCCTTTTTCCTTGAACGACTCCAGCAATGCCGACGGATTAATTGATGAAATGACAAGAACTCGCATGTCGGGACGAACTTGGCATAAGTACGCCGCAAGAGTCACGCCGTCAATCGCTCCTCCACTCCGACGGTTCTCAAGTCGCTCAAATGCATAGACATCAACGAAAAGAAAATCAGGTAGCCACTCACGGGCCGCAGAGTCGTCAACTGGAATTGCTTTAACCAAACTCATCGCAGTTGGGAACACACCCGTGACTTCAATTTCTGGCAATTGCGATACTGCGGAAACAAGTGAGTTTGCGAAATCTGCATCGTCTTCAACGATGAATGCTCGCACCATTTGATGTAGAGCCTATGACTGCTGCACCATGAATAGTCTGCTGAAACCTCTCACTTCACTTGAGGGCTATCCCCAAGGAATGGCTAGGTTGGGCTTCAATGATTGACGCTGAGTTTCTTCTCTCACATCTTCCGGTCTCAATCGTCGTAGTTGGAGTGAACGATCAACGACTACTTTTTGCAAACTCTCGATTTCTCAGGACATTTAGGATCACTGAAGAGGACCTTGGCACGCTCACCATTTCCGAGCTCATTGCAACGGAACATCTTGAGAAATTCCTTGCCGAACTCAACCGTGGTAAGTCTGGACAGTTGGGTAGTGAGTTTGAGCAGTTTCGAGTGTTTCGTCGAAATGATGGCGAGACATTTGTTGGCTGGTCGCGCTCGGCTCTGGTCGAGACCCGAGATTATGGAACCGTCTCACTATCTGTTGTATTTGAGTATTACGACGAACAAGATGAGGTCGTCAATACCAATCGGTACCGAACAATTGAGCGTGACTCCGTTCGATCACAACTAGCTCAATTCTTGGTGGAGAATCTCAATGCAACGCTCGGCAGCATCAAGCTGGTCATCTCCGACAACCGCATCCCCAGGGAGGTAAGAGCTCCCCTGGACCGCGCAATGACGCGGGCAGAAGAGTTCGGCAAGCGGATGCTTCACCTCGGGTCAGAGTCCAAGTTGTTCGATACCGAAAGCCCGCAAGAGACGAGTTCGGCCATGGATTCGGCAGACCTTACTAAGCAGCGATACGTTGACCTAACGGGACGACGAATCTGTGTCGTTGACGATGACGCGGGTCTCGCAGATCTCATGGCAAGTGGTCTCGAGAGGCGCGGCTGCAAGGTTGCTACTGCAAATTCACGTGATGAGGCATCACGGCTTTTCGCCACCGGCGAATTTGATCTTGCAATTATTGATCTCCGTCTTGGTCCCGACGATGGCCGTGAGGTAGCGCGTGAGGCGCTTGCCCGACATCCAGATATCGGTCTACTTTATGTCTCAGCATTTTCGCACGCCGCGTCAGTAATTGAACTTGCGGGCGATTACCGTGTTCTGCGGAAACCATTCTCTATGAGTGAACTCGAAGAAGCACTACAGGAGGTGCTCGCCTGACGTCACAGAAAGAGATTCGTGTTGCGCTTGTAGAAGATGAAGACCTTCTTCGAAGCCTTCTTGCCGACTGGTTTTCTCGTGAACCCGAGTTGACATTGTTTGGTGACTATGACAGTGCAACTGCATTCGAGTCTGCGCACCTGCAATGGTCGGAAATCGATGTGCTCCTCGTTGATGTACGCCTTCCCGATGGCGATGGTGTTGAACTGGCAAAGCGTTTCCAGATGAGTCGCAAGGCTTCTGCGCCCGTCGTTGTTGTATCTGGTCGACCAACTGCGGAGCTACTCGGCCGCATCTCCTCGAACCTTTCGAGTCCGTGGGCCTTTCTCCTGAAGAATTCGAATGGCTTAGCTAACCTGCGTAAGGCCATAGATGCTGTACGCAATGGCCTGGTCATGGTTGATCAACAGGCGCATGGCGCCCTCAGCGTGGCGGGTGAAGTTAGAACCCTCTCCGAGTCAGAGCTTTCGGTAATGCAACTCGTGGCATCGGGTGAGTCGAATGCGTCAGTCGCAAAACGACTTTTCGTATCTGAAAAGTCAGTGGAACGCCTTCTCACTTCGATTTATCAGAAATATGAACTTGAGGGCTTAAGCAAGGTCTCCAATCCTCGCGTGCTCGCCACACTCAAATTTCTTGGGTTGGCGAGATGACCGTCGTCCGATCAACCTGAAGTATCAAAGTTTTCTCCGAGCCCATCTCCCATATTGGCATCGACGCCAAACACTTTCTTCACTTTCGGACCGATATTCGCCCGGACCATCTCGTGAAGAATCCGTGCCGACTCATCAAATCCAACTACAACGATTGAGTCGCTCTCCGATGCCACCATCTTCGCCACCAGCGTTACGAAGTTGCCAGAAGCAGGATTGAAGAGCTCAACTTGCGAGTCGTCGATGCCTTCGACAACAAGCTGCTTCATAAGTCGATCGGCTATTGAATTTCCATAGAGGTCGTCAACTGCAGCAATAAATACACGCTTGCCATTCTCACGAGCGATGAGCTTTGACAACAAAAACGTTTGTTGATCATCTGCTGGCGCAGCCCTGAAGTAGAGGCCGCCGTCCGGAAAGTTAACCAGCTGCATATTGGTATTTGCAGGGCTGATTTGCACAATTCCTGCAGCCAGAACGGCGTCAATGATGTCAATTGTGACAGTGGTAGATGATGGTCCGATTAATACATCGACGCCTGCCGAGATTGCCTCAGCTACGGCAACTTCTGCAGCATCGCTACTTGAGTCACCCGAGTCCCCCGGTACGTACTCAACAGGTCTACCCAACACTCCACCCACACGATTGATTTCTGAAATTGCAAATTCCACTCCCGCACATTGTGGTGGGCCGTAGGGTGCCAGTTGACCTGTGAGCGGAAGCACCGTGCCAATGCGTAGTACCCCATCACCGTTTCTTTCAACTCGAGGTTCGTTGAAGGGCAGAAACTCCCACGAGCCATCGAGCTCTTCGATTTTGGTTCTTGAGTTATCAATTCTGTTATTCGACCCGAATTCAACAATTGAAAATTGGGTCTCCACTACTTCACCACGACCATTCATGGTGAATTTGCCTGATTTTCCGTCATAATCGACGTCACCACCCGCCCGTAAGATTCGGCGGCAATCTTCGAAATTGAGACACTTAGTGCCGTCTCTACTTAGACCAACAATCTGGTCTGCTAGTTGGTTGCCGTCAGTCTGAGCAGACTCTGCCGCGAGTGCAGCGATAACTACTGAGTCATATGCCTCTGCCGCATACTGATAGCTCGTGAGAGACTCATTGCCCTCGGATGTCCAAAAGTCATCAAGTGTCTGACGCCAATCGCCAGTGACAGCGACGGGGCGTGTGCCCTTCATTCCTTCGAGTGCACCGATAAATCGTGAGGTGTCGTCAACCGGAAGTGCAGTATCTGCCATATCCGCATCAATCGCTTCTTGAGAAACTTCTTGTCTGCTACCACAGTTTGCTGTAAGGAGCACGAGGCCGATTAAACCGAACTTTTGGAGACGATGCATAAATTCATCATCCTTTCGTGAGAGAGCGCCGACACTATCTCATGGCATCAGTTCTCGACGCAGCGGACCACTCGCGACCAACTTCAGCTTGCTGCGCACTAACTTCCGCCGTACTGCCGGCGGAGCATCAGGATTTGCAAAGACTGTTTGTCATAATTAGGTCCGACGTCGTGCACATCTTCGACCACCCACAGTGACTCGGTTGACTTCGAAGATTGGGAAGCTGATGGCAATACGCCACCTGGAAAGGTGTGGTGGTCAAGGAACCGTTCGGTGTGGTGCTTCGACACCAATGCACCGAGATCGTCGTGCCACATCGTGTCACTGTGTGCACGAAGCCTGTTACGCAAATCGAGAGCGCTGCAGGATGTTGGGAGCTAACTTGCTCAAGTACTCCGCTTGGCACCCCAGCAACGTCTATTGGGCCACGACAGAAGGTGGAGTACCTTTACCCAGCTTGCGAGTTGGGAATTCCTACCAATTGCCCGCGACGTACTTTGTTTCGAGAAACGCGAGCAGGCCGTCGTGACCACCTTCTCGCCCAAGACCTGATGCCTTGACGCCGCCGAACGGCGCAGCGGGGTCTGAGACGAGACCGCGATTCAAGCCGATCATGCCGGTTTCGAGTGCTTCGGCAAATTTCAGCCCTCGCCCGACATCGCGTGTGAAGACGT
>OMIV01000101.1 GCA_900299185.1 Planctomycetaceae bacterium | reverse complement strand
GCCTCGATGTGGTGGCTTTGCAACGAACTCCGGATGGCCTTCGAAGAGTTCCCATTGTCTCCCGCCAAACGCCAAGGCCGACGCTTCGCCGGGCGACGAGGCGATTTGACCGAAACGGACTCCATCAAAGGCTCGAAGGCCTGCGTTTCATGCGCCTGCCCAGCGTTTAGCATGATCGCCAGAGGCCAACCGGCCACATCACAGACCACATGCAACTTGGTCCAAAACCACCCTTTTTATCGGTCTAAAGCGTGATCTGAGCGTTCGTCGGCCACTCGTGTAGCGAGACCCCTGCGGCCGATTTGTGAACTCGAACATTCGAGCCATCCACAAGCAGCAAGTCTCCATCAATCACCCCCTGAGCCTGCAGCTTCTTTAAGATTTTGTTCCATGTGCCATCGCGAGACCACAGGCGACAACGCTTAGAGAATGACGACCAATTGCCGAACTCGGATGGCGAATCACGCCACGGATAACCCGTGGTTAGGACACGCCAAATGCCATCCAAGATCAAATGCCGATCCAACGGCCGTCGCCCCCGCCCAGACAACGGAAGCAACATCACCAACACCGCCGCCTATTGTTCTTCCGACAAACCATGACGTCCCATTTCATCATCCTTGATGAAGGCCAACGTGAACTCTCTACGATCCACTTGCCGCCGAGGTCATGCCATGGATTGTTTTTTTCGGCACTGCATATGCCGGGTTATCCCTGTGCTCCGCCAAGTCAAGTAGTTTACTTCCTCTCATCTGTGTGGATGCGACCCGATTACGGTCTACGACTTTGATGCTCGTCAAGCAGTTTGATCGAATATCGACCCGAAAACACCGGCTTCGGAACTTCGCGCGCCTGTCAGTCGTCATGACCGCTGCGGCCTTGAGGTCGCAGAGGTTTTCATCCGCTGAAGCCAGCTTCGGATTCAACGACGAGGCAAACTCTGCCGATCGAGAAAAGCGAATCTAGGAAACTTACAAAGGCTTTTAGGCGTCGTTAGCCTGCCATTCCGCTATTCCAGCGAACCCCGTCGCCATCCCGAGCGATTGGGAACGAGTGACTTTGCTCGTGACTGCATTGTCGCCTCATGGACTTCGCCGGAGTTGTCTTTTCAGAATTCAGTCACTCTCTTCACGAGGTCTGCTCAGCATGAAACGCGTCGCCTTCTTTCGGGACTTGTTCGCACTTTCAAACCGTCGCCGTCAGCTCAACCGAAAGAGCCAGAACTTCGGTCGGTCGGCCACCCTGGAGCAGCTCGAACTCCGCCAAGTTCTTACCGGAAATGTCACAGCCCAGGTCAGTGCCGGAAGCCTAATTGTCTTTGGCGATGATGCCGGGAACGCGATCGAATTGGCTCGATCAGGCTCAAATCTTGTGTTGCGCGGCTTAGACAGCACGACGATTAATGGTCAATCGACGGAATTCATCGTTCGCGGCGGGACAAGTGAAGTAGAACGCTCTCTATTCGCTTATCTAAACGGTGGTAATGATACTTTCTCGATTGGAGATGGAGTCACAGTCCGGCGTGACGCCTTCGTTTATCTCGGCGAAGGAAATGACACCTTTGCGATGCAGGGATCGAATGCGCAACGCGGCTTGCTCGTCGACATGGGCAATGGAAACGACAACATCAGCCTGCTCCACGCTTTCGTACATCGAGATGCGACTTTCTTGGGAGCATCGGGAAACAAAACTGTCAGTATCAGTGACTCTTATTTAGGCAATCACTTCACGCTGATTACAACATCTGGCAGCGACGCGGTTCTAATTGATAACTCGCACATCGACGACGACGCCTACATCAACACTGGAGTTGGCAACGACGACATCGTAATTGGGGATTCGAGTTTCCAAGAAACCGCAGCGTTCGATACTTCGCTCGGCGACGATGCTGTCAAAATGGATCCAGGCTCTTCGTATAACGACACGGTTGTCGTCGCACTTGGAGATGGTAACGACAGCTTACTCGCCGTCGGCGGTAACCAATTCGATGATGCGGTATTCTTCATCGGCCAAACGGGTACTGACAGCATCGACACATCGGGTAGTAACTCGTTCAATGATGGAGTGCGGTCATTTGATGCCGACCAATCGTCCGTCGATCAAACGGCACTCGATGCCAGACTCAATGCCTCGGGTACGGGTGCGTTAGCGCGAGCGACGGCCCTGCAGTCTGCACTGGAGACATTAATCACATTACCGGTGCTTACCGTCCAATCATCGGCCACAACGATCGCCGAAAACGCGACGACCACTCTGACCGGCACAGTGACTCGCCCGACAGCGTCGTTTGGCGCCGTCGAGGTCAGTCTTTCCAGCAGCGACACAACTGAGGCGACAGTTCCAGTAACAGTCACAATTCCAGCCGGTAAGACGTCAGTTACGTTCGCCATTACCCCGGCCAACGACTCGATCTTGGATGGCACTCAAACTGTCACCATTACCGCGAAGGCAGTTGGATACACAGCAGGCACGAGCAGCTCGATCTCCGTCACTGACGACGAGCAGCCTTCGCTCTCACTCAGCTTTGCGTCGTCTTCGATCAGCGAAGTGTCTCCAGGAAACATCACAACAGGGACTGTTACTCGTCCCATCGGTTCTACGTCGGGAGCCTTGACTGTCACCGTCAGTAATTCAGACCGCACGCAAGCGACGGCACCGACAACCGTCACGATTCCAGATGGCCAGACTTCGGCAACGTTCGATCTCACGGCCGTCAATGACACTCTTTCAGATGGCTCGAAGTTAGTCTCGATCACAGTTTCGGCGACGGGATTTACGAACAACTCTGCCAGTGTCTCGATTGCAGATGACGAGACTTCTCAGATTCTCTCGCTGACCTTCAACCCGGCTTCATTTGCCGAGTCTGCCGGTGCAACAGCGACGACCGGTACTGTTTCCCGAACGGGAGATACGACGGCGGCTCTAACAGTCACCCTCACAAGCAGCGACACCACAGAAGCCACTGTCCCCGCAACCTTCACGATTCCAGCCGGGCAATCATCCATCACCTTTGCAATTGCGGCCGTTGAAGACACCACAGCCGACGGAACTCAGACCGTCGCCATCACCGCCTCAGCCACTGGCTTCACTTCTGACAGCGAGAACGTCTCGGTTACTGACAACGACATCATCGGCGCTTTGTCACTGTCGTTTAACCCAACCAGCTTTAGTGAGGGCGCGACGGGAACGGCCTCGACCGGAACTGTCGCAAGGACTGGCGACACCTCGGCAGCGGCGACCGTGACTCTCACTAGCGGTGACAATTCAGAAATTGCCATTCCATCAACTGTCACGATTCCAGCAGGTCAGACATCGGTGACCTTCATTGTTTCCGCCGTTGAGGACACCGCAGTTGATGGTTCTCAAACAGTCTCAGTAACAGCTTCGGCGACGGGCCTCACTTCAGACACAGAGAGCGTGACCGTTACCGACAACGACACTGCTCCGGCGTTGTCTCTGTCGTTTAGCCATACGTCATTTATCGAAAGTGCCGGAGCGACGGGCACCACCGGAACGGTCAGTCGTACCGGCGACACGTCCTCCGACCTCACAGTCACGCTATCAAGCGATGACACGACGGAAGCCACAGTCCCGCCGTCCGTCACCATTGCAGCGGGCCAATTGTCGGCAACGTTCGCAGTCGCAGCCGTTGAGGACACCACCGTCGACGGTCCTCAAACCGTCGCGATCACAGCGTCCGCAACGGGCCTCACATCGGACACTAAGAACGTCACCGTCACGGACAACGACGGAGCAGAATTGTCGCTGTTGCTGATTCCAACCTCAGTCAGTGAAAGCGCAGGATCGAACGCTTCAACCGGCACCATCAGCCGCAACTCAGACACGAGTGCCGAATTGATTGTCACCCTAGTAAGTAGTGTGACTTCAGCAGCTACGGTCCCAGCCTCTGTCACAATTCCCGCCGGCGAAACTGCCGTTACGTTCCCAATCAATGCTGTGAATGACGACATTGCTGACGGCCAGCAAATGACAACGATTACGGCCACTGCTACAGGCTTTAGTCCCGTCACTCAAGACTTGAACGTAACGGACGATGAAGGCGCCGCCGCGCTGACGGTCACATTGGATCCCGCGTCCGTCAGCGAAGGAGCTGGCTCGACGGCCTCAACCGGGACCGTCCGCCGCAATACTGCGACGACCGACGCGTTGACGGTCACGCTTAATAGCAGCCTGACAACCGCAGCCACGGTGCCCTCAGAAGTGATCATCCCAGCTGGTGCATCCTCAGCGACATTTGCCATCGCAGCGATCAACAACAACATCGAAAACGCCACTCAATCAGTCACGATCACGGCATCAGCAACGGGACTCGATTCCGACGCAGCCACACTCAGCGTCACTGACGACGATGAACTCCCGACCCTCACGGTGACTCTCGCAGCGAGCACGGTCAGTGAAGCATCCGGTTCCAACGTCACTTCCGCGACCATCGAACGGACTGGAACCGATCTTACAAATGCATTGACAGTCGCATTGGCATCAAGTGACACCTCGGAAGCCACGGTGCCTGCAACCGCTGTCATTCCAGCCGGTCAATCGTCGGTAACAGTCGACGTAACCGGGGTTGATGATCTCTTCGCTGACGGCACAAAGTCTGTCACGCTCACCGCCACCTCAACAGGATATGTGGACGGGACTGCGGCTCTCAGCGTGACCGACAACGACGGCCCTGCCGCGCTGACGGTGAGCTTGCAACCAGCCAGTGTTGACGAGACTGGCGGCACTGCCGCAAGCGTCGGAACTGTAAGCCGCAATACAGAGCCTACAGGCAGTTTACTCGTCACTTTGTCGAACAACTTGAATGGAAATGTTTCAACTCCAGCCACAGTCACCATTCCGGCCGGAGAATCGTCAGTCACATTCAACATCGACATCACAAACGACACCGCAGTCACTGGGCAGCGAGCTGTCACGATCGCTGCCATTGCCGGTTCACACGCGGATGGTTCAGCCACTCTGCAACTAACCGACGACGATGCCCCGGACCTTACGATTAGCGTGAATCCAAGCGATGTCAGCGAGGATGATGGCAGCGGAGCAACAACTGGTACGGTCAGTCGTCCAAGCAATTCGACCAGCGGCGCATTGGTTGTCACATTGTCGAGCAACAACACCGGCAAGGTAACTGTTCCGGCAACGGTCACGATTCCAGACGGTCAGAGTTCCGTCACGTTTGATATCGATACCGTTGATAACTCCATCGCCGACGGTGCCAAGACGGTCTCAGTGACGGCGTCCGCATCGGGCTTTAACACCCATAGCACCGACATCGAAGTAGCCGATGACGACGGACCTAAGACGGTGACTGTCACCATCGCTCCCACGACAATTGCCGAGAATTCCTCTACGGGCCTCACGGGAACATTGAGTCGCAACACCGACACAACAGAGGCACTGGTCGTCAATCTCACGTCGACTGACACCAGCGAGCTATCAGTCCCCGCCACCGTTCAAATTCCGGCCGGTCAGTCATCAGTTACGTTCTCGATTTCGACGATCGACGACTTCTTCGCCGACGGCACTAAGTCTGTCACAATTGTTCCAAGTGCGTCGGGCTTTGTCGGACACTCCGATTCGCTAGACGTCACGGACAACGAGCCCGCTGCTGCTATTGAACTGTCCTTGTCACCGACAAGCATCGTTGAGAGCGATTCCGACAACGCCATTGCAGCAAAAGTCACTCGCAACACAGAAACTGACGTGCCGCTCGTCGTCACACTCAATTCAACCATTGCAGCAGCGTTCAATCTGCCAGACACGGTGACCATTCCCGTCAACGCCGACTCAGTGAGCTTCAGCGTCGGAACGATCGACGACAACGCCGTCTTCACGCCAACGCGCAAAGCAACAATCACCGCAACCGCAGGCGAACTAACCAGTTCGGTTGATGTCTCGATTCTAGAAAACGACAAGCCGACGTTTGTCGTCACGCTTGGTAACTCGTCGGTGCTTGAAACCGGTGGCAATGCAGTGACAACAGCCACCATCTCGCGTCCGACAGGTAGCGAAATTGGCGATGTCACTGTCACGCTCACATCCAGTGACACAACAGAGGCCACTTTGCCTGCCACCGTTCTCATTCCAGCCGGACAGCTCTCAGTGACGGTCGACATCAATGCGGTTGACGACAGCGTCGCCGATGGCAAGCAGTCAGTCACGATCACGGCCTCGCAATCCAACTTCAACTCGGGCACTGCGGTACTCACGGTGCTGGATAATGAGTTGGCTCTGGAACTCGACACACCGACGACGAATGTGGCGCAGGTTGGCAGCGACCTTATCACCAAGACAGCGGCATTCAAGTTGTCGGGCCAATCCGAGCCCAACGCATCCGTCCTATTGGACATTGATGGCGATGGTTTCGACGACGGCTCTGTTACTGCGAATTCAAATGGAGACTTCAGCTTCTCGACGACGCTGACTCACACCGCTACAAACCAAGGCGACAACACCTTTCGAGTCCAAGCCACGTCAGACACCTCTGCGGTTGTCGCCACTCGCGAACTCACGATTCACTACGCAGTCGGCTCGGTGGTTGAGTTCCAATCGACAAGAGGCGATTACGCGGTCGAACTCTTCGACACGGACGCACCTCTGACGGTTGCCAACTTCAAGAGCTATCTGTCGAGCTTCAGCGATTCCATCGTGCATCGCTCGGTAAGTGACTTCGTGATCCAAGGTGGCGGCTTCTTGATTGCAAACGATGGTTCAATCTCGGCCAATCCAGAACACAATCCGGTTGACAGTGAATTCACCGGCCAACACTCCAACGTCCGTGGCACCATTGCCATGGCGCTGTTTGGAACCGATGCCAACTCCGGCACCAACCAGTGGTTTATCAACGTTGCTGACAACTCGGGGTTGGACGCGTCGCACTTCACGGTCTTCGGGCAAGTGATTGGCGATGGCATGTCTGTCGTCGATGTCATCAACGCGCTGCCGGGAGTGAACCTCGAAGTTCAAACCGGCGAAGGAGCTCTTGGCGAAGTCCCAGTGATTGGCAATCTGTCGTTTGAGTCCATCGACGGAACGGTCTCGATTAACCAAGGCAGTCGGGTGCTAACCGGTGTTGGGACGACATTCACCCTCGACCTCGTTGACTCAGTTGGCGGTGCGCCGGGTTCAACGATTCGCGTTGGAGGTGAGTTATTCACCATCTCCAGTATTTTGAATGACACCTCAGCTCTCGTGGCAGTCGCAGCATCAACGGCCCACACCAACGCCACCATCGAACGTCACGCCACACCAGGCAAAGAGTCTTACGTCGTCTTCAGCAGCATCGGTGAGATTCTCAACGGCGGCACATAGAGCCAATTGGCCAGAGACCTCGCCAACAACCATGCGACGAGGTCTCTGCGATGTCTTTCACGTGATTTCAGTCAGCGTCGCACGTTCCAAGTTTCGTCACCAAAAGAAATGACGATGTTGGCGGACTCAAAGCTATTGCCGCGCCAACCAACGAGTCTGTCTTCACGTCAGAATCACGAGTTGAACGGCTAACGACGAGACTTCGTCAACAAGTTCAGTTCTGATCGTCGCTGGAGTCGATCTCTCGACACGCTGCCGCCACAATCGGGCTTAACTCAAAAGGAGCCCGTCGTGTTAGAGCTTAAGAATCCGCATAGTGTGCTCGCCGTGTTGAAGAGACGTCCTCATGACGTTTCCGAAATCAGCATTTCCGGCGGTGCTGGTGCCGCATGGGACGAAGTCGCGGAACTCGCTCGAACCAAGCGAGTTCCAGTTGTTTCCGCCGAGAGTCGATCGCGTCGCCCCACAAATCGCGATCAAAAGTTCGAACGCGTCGGCGCGGCATCAGCTGTCATCAAAGAGCCGCCAGAAACTCCGCTCGCGGACCTTTTCGCAGGAGCCAACGAATCCGGAGCGACGGGACTTTGGCTCGCACTCGACTGTCTCCAAGATCCACACAATGTCGGAGCCATCTTTCGAACCGCCGCGTTCTTTGGCGTTCGTGGCATCCTTCTTACAGAGGACCGTTCGGCACCTTTGACAGGAACCGTCTGCGATGTGGCCGCCGGCGGAGTGGAGACAGTTCCCTTTGCGATGGTCACCAATCTCAAACGAGCCTTTGATCAAGCCAAGTCAGCGGGCCTGTGGGTTCTAGGCTCCTCAGAGCACGCCAAAGTTCCGTTGGAATCCTTCTCGTGCGACCGCTGTTGGCTGCTGGTGCTCGGCAATGAAGAGCGAGGAGCGCGACAAGGCACGCTCGAAAACTGCGATGACGTCTGCTGCATCAAGCCGACTGGAGCAGTCACTTCGCTCAACGTCTCGGTCGCCGCCGGGATCTGCATCTCTCGGCTGGCTCGTCGCGTCTGAGAAGTCTTCGTCGGTCCGAATGGTCGATCGGTCTAAAGACAAAGACCAAACGCCAGTGAGTGAGTCTCTCATGCATGACGCAGAGACTCACTCACTGGCGTTTTCCAGCCCAGGCCGGCACCTGGAATACAATCTACACAGCAACCTAAATCACCAGATCGCAAGGATGCGGCGTGCGGTCGACGAGCGGCAGCACCTTGGGCTTGTAGATCTCCAAATAAGCTTTCGCGAGTCGGTGTTGATCGAGCGCTGCCGCACTTTCCCAAGCTTCAACCAACACGAAGAATTTGCGATCGGTTTGGGACTGATAAACCTCAAACCGCACACAGCCGGGCTCTTCACGCGACAAACGACATTGCTCTGTCAGCAGCTCGCGAATTTGTGGCACATCAGACTCGGCTTTCACTGTCAGCAAGACGTTGTTGTAGATCATGGCAATGACATTCCTTGGATACGGGATGAGACGCAGAACTCGAAGCGAGTGACCGGCGAATGGTTGCGAGACAACGCCGAGAGTCCAGTCAACGCGCAGGTGCCGCAAAGCTGTTCTCGGAACACCACGCGCTGGCTGTCAGTCGCTTCCAGGGGAGCCTGAAATCGTGGGCGGTGGTTCGCCGCCACCTGCACTGTTTGACGCAGAATCGCTAGCAGCTCGATCCACTCTGGTCTGAAGATACTTCTCCGCAAAGCGTCGATCCCCCACTCGCATCCGCCACCAGACGACGCCTAACAACGCCAACATGACAGCGATGAACCCCGCCACGACGTAGGCCGTTTGTTGTTGAGCCGACGTCTTCCGGCGGTCAGGCTGCTGCCAACGCAAGCTCTTCGCCAGCACTAAGGGCGCGACATGCAACCGCCCATCAGCAGTCGCATAGCCGTAGCGTTTGAAGTAGTAGCCATCGACCTCCACCTGCATGTTCTTGGGCAGCTCGTCACCCGTCGGCATCTTCGGCGGCAACTCAGAACACACGATCCGAAATGGATTAAGTCCTCCATCTGCGTTGAAGAGCCATACCTCATAAAGCTGGGGTAGTTCTCGTTCCAAAACCGTCGGCAAAGGCGAGATCCGTCGCACATCGCCGCGCACTCTAATCACGCGTCCCAGGAACTTTTTCGAGTCCGACATCAGCACATTGAAAGCCACTGACTGAGCGGCGTGGCTGACGACGGCTTCCGGTTCATGCCTCAGTCGCCGCAGTAACATGAAATACAGATCGCGTTCAGAGTCACGAATGCCGACCGAGTTGTCTTTGATGACGCTCACCAACTCGGGATCGATCGTTAGCTCATCGCTCGTTCCAACCGCTTGACGAGGCTGCTCTGTCGTCTGCTCTCCAACAACAGCGAGCCGCTGTTGATCAGAGTCGTCGTCCAGATTGGCTTGAAGACGAAGCGCGCGATGTTCGGCTTGCGGATCCGCAGCAACGCCAGTGAGCAATGCTGGAATCCGACCTTGAGCCAAGAACTGTAAGCCAACGATGCACGCCCCGAGCCCACCGATCACCCATACAAGTCGTCGTTGAACCGCGCGAGTCGAAGTCGTCTTGGAGCGAATATGAAAGCGCATGAGGTGGATACTCAGAATTCATGACATGGCTAGCAACAACGCTCTGCGCTTTACGTCACGATGAGGGCCGAAGTCGAGTCTCCGTTTTTCAACTTCTCCGTTCCCTCTGTTGCCTTCTGTTCGAACTGCCTTCATCAAGACCTGAAACAGAAGAAAACGGAGATAACAGAGGCAAAAACAAACAGAGAGTTCATGAATCTCGATTCGCGCGCCGTTCCATTCATATTCAGACAAGCAGAACCGCGAGAATCGGCGGCGAACAGAAGCCAGCCTCTTGTGACGCAACAGCCATCAACAACGTCCAGAACTTCACACCACGATGAGAGCCGAAGTCGAGTCTCCGTTTTTCTTCTTCTCCGTTCCCTCTGTTGCCTTCTGTTCCAACGGCCCTCTTCAAGCGGGTTCGTTACGGGATCACAAACACCATTCCGAGAATCGCGCCGGTCTGCGCCGCGGCTCCGGTGTAGCTCCACGGCAGTCGTTGCCACGAGTACGGCACGCAGTCACCGGGTCGCTCGCAATGCAGGTCATAGACCTCGGCGCAAACTCCATTGCCTTCAGTCGCCATCTGATATGGCAACGTCACCAACGATCCGGCGAAGTGAGCCCCCGAGACGACTGGTTGCACAAACGGAACTTCGTTGCCGTAGCGTTCGAGTTGGATCTCCTCGAAGTACAGCGGCGAGCGGTAATAAGCCGGCGCTTCCCAGAGGTATGCCATCATGCCCCAATTGCGACCCATGCCGGTGTCATGACGCACCACCGGAGTTTGAGTCATCTGCTTACGAGCCCGTGACTCTGGCATCCTCGGTGGAGTCGCTTGCGGATCTCGCGAGCGAGGCTGAACGTTGAGACTACGTTGGCTCAGTGCTTGATAAGCACGGGGCGTTTTCGCCAATCGCTCCGTCGGACGTAGAGGCTTCAATGGAGCAGCCGGTTTCGCAGCTGGCTCGGGTGAAACAACAGCATCACCGTTCTTGGGAGCCTCAACCTGAGCGAACGTCGCAGGAATCGGAACCGACGAATCACTGCTCGTGACGATCGGCTCAATCACAGGTCGAACCGGTGCAAGCTCAGCTTCCGCATCCTCCCCGGTTGTGAGTTCGGGCTCCGGCTTTCGCTCGGGCTCGGACTTCGTTTCGCCTACGGGAGTCTCAGGTTCGAAAGCCGGAAGTTCGCCGAGAAAGTCTTTATCGAGTTCCTCGGTGCCTTTTGTCACCGCAAGTGTGGATGGAGCACTCTCTACCACCGGAGTCGCAACGACCGCAGGACTCGGTTCATCGGGAAGCGGCACGAGGTCGGATTCCGTGGGCACAGCGACCTTCTTCTCAAAGCCGGCGTTCCGAACTTGAGTCGCATGCTCGATCTCATCCAGCACCAACTGCGGACGACTCTTGAAGTACTCGACCGGGATCGACACCTCTGCGGCAGCCTCGGCGAAGCGATGAGCCAACTCGAGATCGCCCGCTGCAACTTCTAAGCGGGCTCGAGTGATGAGGTTCTTCACATCCTCTGCTGACAACACCGAGACGGTTTGAGTGGGAGCTTGGTCATCCTGCGACGTCAGATATGCCCGCACGACATCTGATCGATGAGCCCGCTGATTGGACGAAGGAGCGTCGTCTTCAAAGATGGGCTCGTCGCTCTGCAGAGGATCATCCGAAAAGCGAGGCAGCTCAGAAGACGCTGTCGCCGACGTTGCATCTGCATCGTCTTCGAAACGAGGCTCATCACTTTGAGCCGTCACCGAGCGAACCGCAGACTCATCGCCATCAGGCAGCGGCAAAAGACTGGCCGCTTCCGGCGAGCCATCTTCTTTTGCGACCATGTCCGGCAACATCGGAGCAAGTTGAGCCTGCAACGGGCCACCGACATACGGCTGAATCAGCGGCCACGCGGCAGGCAGCGCTAACGCGGCACCAGCAGCCAACGCCAACACTGTTATTCGGCCTGTTCGAGGAGTTGTGTGGTCCGCGATCCGAGTTTTTGAAAACTGGAACCTGCTCGCTCCGCTGCAGATCAGTCGTTTGAACACGATGCGTTGCTCCTCACGCGTGGTGACCGGAACGTATCCCGTCGGATATCCGTCGATCTCGCCGTCCTAGCGATCGACATTTAATGAGAGCGCGGTCGCTCGGCTTGATGCAGAAGAGACTCGAAAGTTGAGCCTTAATCTCGCAGTGCTGCGACAACGTCTGAAACAGCGACTGCTCGTCGTCAAAGTTTGCCATCGCACTAAGCCAAGCCAGCCGGTGCTAGCCCATCAAATACTCTTTTCCGTTCTCTTTGTTCGACTGGTTGCCATCCCTAAATCGAGCTTGCGAGATGCATCCCAGAGCCTCAATCCAGCCTCGTTGATCGACAGGTTCCGAGCGACCGCTACGACCGTCATAACTTGCCAAAGTGGGGCTCGGTGTTTTCAGCGTGAGCAGCGCGATAGGCTTGCCCTCGAAGCGGCAGAACACGGCCATTTCTTGTCACAACAGCTCGCTCTATCGAACGAGCGAGCACCACTTCGAATCTCACGGAAGGACTCTGAGGGACGCATGACCGAAAAGATTAAAGGCGATTTGTACGACTACCCGGCCTACTACGACCTGATCTTCGGCTCGGATTGGCGAGCTGAATACGACTTCATCGTTGGCTGCTTCGAGCGTTATGCAAAGCGGACGGTACAACGAGTCTTCGAGCCTGCCTGCGGCACCGGGCGATTGCTCATCAAGCTGGCCGAAGTGGGCTATGACGTCTCCGGCAATGACCTCAACGCCAACGCGGTCAAGTTCTGCAACGACCGCCTCCGCCGCAAGAAGTTTCCAGAGTCTGTCGTCGTCGGAAACATGGCCGACTTCAAACTCAAGAAGAAGGTTGATGCCAGCTTCAACATGATCAACACGTTCCGGCATCTCAACAGCGAGGCCGACGCGGTTGCTCATTTGAAGTGCATGGCTGAGGCCACCAACAAAGGCGGTCTGTACCTGCTGGGCTTGCACTTGATTCCGACTCAAGGCGAACGGTTGGAAGAAGAATCATGGAGTGCGCGACGCGGCAATTTGGCCGTCAACACCTTCATGTGGAGCAAAGGCATCGACACCAAGAAGCGTGCTGAGTTTCTGGGCCTGACCATCAATGTCTACACGCCGACGAAGCACATCGAGATTGAAGACGAGATGGTCTATCGCACGTACTCGGCCAAGCAGATGGCCGCTCTGTTGGCGAAGGTTCCTGAGTTCGAAATCGCCGCCACGCATGACTTCGCTTATGACCTCGATGAACCCATCGAGATCACGAGCGACACCGAAGACGTCGTCTTTGTGTTGCGAAAGAAGTAGTTCAAGAAGCATCGTGTGTGAGATAACACACACCGCGCTGAGCACAAAAAAACGCAGCCAGCGTCATCAAAGACGCTGGCTGCGTTTCTTTTTGAATTCACTCAAACGTGCAACTTAGACCTGCTCGACTTCAGTCGTCGGCTTACGGCGACGTCGCAGCAATCCCAGGCAAGCCAAACCACCGAGTGCGAGAGCTGAAGGCTCAGGAGTCACCGGCACTGGAGACGTGTTGGTGGTCGTGCTCACGAACGACTCAGTCCCGAGATAACTGAAGCCGGTCATCTCAACACCCATGCGAATCGCACCGGTCGAAATCGCAGCGATTACGTCCGAGAACATCTTGCCGGCGCCCAGATTCAGAGTGATTCCAACCTTCTCGCCCGGGTTCACGCCATAAGCAATTGACGTCGATTGAGTATTGAGAGGCGTGTCGGTAACGAAACCTACAGCACTTCCATCGCTCAACGTCGCAGGGTTGGCGCCGGTCACGAAGTTCACACCGGTCTGATTCTGAATCCAACCAAACGAAGCCAAGAGGTTGTTGGCATCGTGAAAATAGATGTCAGTAATTGATCCGGCTTTGGCTCCGGTGTTGGTGAATTCAAACCGGACTTGATTGCCCCAACCCGGATCGATCACGTCCACCTTTAACTGACTGCCAACAGAAGCATTCGAAACGTTGCGGTTCGTGATGCACGAGAACCCGTATTGAAAACCAGCCTCAGCAGCGGTCGTCATGAATCCCAAGAAGGCAGCACAAGCTGCAATAAGGATCTTTCGCATTGATCGTGTCCCTTGTGTGATGAGTCCGACGAATCCGACTCAATCCTAGCTCGCATTCACTGTGCCATCGGACCGGCGCCGCGAGTTGGCGATGGTCCGTGATCGATTGATGGTCGAAACACGCTAGACGTGGCGCGACGAGCCACTTCGCTCGTGCGATTTCATCCTGGTCTGTCAGCCGAGGTGTCGTGGCACTTGAGCAACGAATCGTTGCCGTCCGGCCTCAACCTCATGCGACCCGCGAGATCGGCACATCCGTGTTAATCGACATGACGCCTACCGCTCGCCGATCTCTTGCCGTCCGTCAGGTCGTATGTGGCGAAACCGCCCAACCGGCGAATGCCGTGTAGTAGCTTTGCCACAACCGATGACCTTCAGGCTGGGAAGTCTTGCGCTTCCAGCCAGGCTCAGACAAAGAACGTCTGCGTCACAGCGGACGATTCTGCGAGACCGCCGGTCGGGCATCGGTGAGGTATGACAAACCCTTTGATTCCGAACGCTTGAAGTACAGCGAGTGACGATGGTGTCGAGTCCTCCCAACACGCGAGACAGTTCTGCGACGCAATGGAGTCTGGTGGCGCTAGTCGCTGCCGGGCTGATCTGGTCGTATTGGTCGACGCTGACTGTTCTGCAGGAACGATGGGGAGCAGACCCGCTTTACGCTCATGGCTACCTGGTGCCATTTGTCGCCGCCGGCATCGCGTGGTGGCGCAAAGACCATTTGAAACAACTGCAACTTGAACCCAGCTTGCTGTTGGGCCTGCCTCTCTTGGTGCTGGGCATCGGACTCCGTCTTACGGCGGCCAAGCTCTATCTCGAATGGTTCGACGGTTTGTCCTTGGTGCCTTGTGTCGCGGGCTTGGTCCTGATGTTTGGCGGTCTGCCGTTACTCAAAGCATTCTGGCCGGCCGTCGTTTATTTGGCCTTCATGGTCCCGTTGCCATTTCGATTGGAAGCCATTGCCAGCGGTCCGTTGCAATCAGTCGCGACGATGGCCAGCACCTTCTCGTTGCAGTTGATGGGATTCCCAGCAGGCAACGAAGGCAACGTCATCACCATCAATGAAGCTCGCATCGGAGTCGCCGAAGCCTGCAGCGGACTGCGGATGTTGGTCGTGTTCTTCGCCGCAACGGCCGCCGTCGCTCTCTGCAGCACCAAGCCTCTGTGGGAACGAGGAATCGTCCTGCTGAGTGCGGTCCCGATCGCCATTGCCTGCAATGTCATTCGAATTACAGCCACCGGCGTATTGTTTGAAACCGTGGGCAGTGCCGCAGCCAAAGCGTTTTTCCACGACTTCGCTGGCTGGCTGATGATGCTGCTAGCAGTCGGAATGCTGAAACTCGAATTGTGGTTCTGGTCCAACGTGATGATTGAACCACCGGCCAGAGAAGTTGTGCCGGTGGGCCGAGTCGGTGTTCGCGTCGCTCGCCCCGTTCAGCGAACGGAAAGCAGCACGCGTTCGATGACTCCCGAGCGTGTTCCAGTGGAAGTCTAAAAGTCTCGAAGCTTGGAACTGACGCCTCTCTCTCCGAACTTCAATGTCAGTCCCCGCAACTTACGGCGGTTGGTTATGAGCAACTTTGATTACGAGAACTCGTCTGTGTCCTCTGCTTCGGATCTGCCACGCGCGTCGCTCCGCGCAGTGAGCAACCGCTGAATTACGACACCACTTACCGCGTTCCACCGACGAACACGGCACCATCGCCCTCGCTGACGGCGGTGCCTGTGGGTCGAGTCATCGGCCCAGCTCCATCTTTCGCGGCTGCACCGAAACATGACGCGCGGCGAGGTAACTCGGTCCGTCGCAGTCTCCAATTCGCCGAACCAATGACACCGCAAGGTTTGTTGCTGGCCTTCAAAAGGCGATGGAGACCAGCCCTCTTGATCGGCGCACCGGCAGCCATTGTCGCGATAGTCCTGGCTTGGTTTGTCCTGCCCGCTCACTTCACGGCGTTCTCGTTATTGCGAGTCGCAGCAGTCGAGCCACGGTTGGTCTTTAAGACCGTTGAAGACAACGGCGACTTCCAGACGTACCTCAAGACTCAGATGGCGATGATCAAGAGCCGCTTCGTCTTGAACGCGGCGCTTCGTCGACCGGGTGTCGGCGAACTCAGCATTGTCCGCCAGCAAAAGTACCCTGTTGAATGGCTGGAGAAAGTGCTGGTCATCGACACCTACAACAGCCCCGAGATTCTGCGACTCTCCATCGCTGGCGATGAGCCGCAGGAACTCGCGACTCTCGTGAATGCCGTCAAAGACGCGTACCTCGAAGAAGTCGTCTTGGCCGAACGCAAGCAGCGCATCGCGCGGCTCGCAGACTTGGAACGCATCTATCAAGACACCGAAAAGAAAGTCCGACAACGTGAGGAACGCATCGCGAGCCTCGCTAAGCAACTCGGCAGTGGCGACTCCAAAGCACTGACGATCAAGCAGCAAATGGCGCTCGAGTACATCGCTCAACTCCGGCGAGAACATTCGAAGCTCCGCTTTGAGTTGATGCGTGCTCAAGTCGGCGGAACCGTCTCCACTGGACTCGGCACTTTGCCCGGTGGCAAGAACGGCAAAGGTGGCGACGACGACTCGCTACTGCCAGAAGGCGAAGAAGTCGATCCGCGCGTCGCAGTGGCTCAACGCCGCATCGCCCAACTCAAACAATTGATCGCTCGCTACGAACTTCAGGTCGTCGATCAAAAGCATCCATCGCCGGTCGCCTACCGCGACGAGCTGGCTCAACTGCAACAAGCCTTACAGGGAAAGCCAGCCAACAAAGACTCCAAAGACGGAGAAAAGTCGAAGGACGGCGAAGAAGTCGTGCTCTCGCGCGTCGAGATTCTCAAGAAGCAAGAACAGCTACTTCGCGAAGAGTTGGAGAAGTACTCGCAAACCGTGAGGGACATCGGCACGTCGAGCTACGAGCTCGAGATGATGAAGAACGAGGTCGAGCAAGTTGCCAAGATCTCGGAGAAGGTCGGCGCGGAGATGGAAGCACTCCGCATCGAACTCCAATCACCAACTCGCGTCACTCTGCTCCAAGAAGCGGAAGTGCCTCAACTCCGCGACATGAGCCGCAAAAAGTCCTTAGCTGGAGTGGCCGGTGTCGGCGGCTTTGGCTTGGTGTTGCTCGCGATGGCTGTGATCGAATTCCACACGCGCCGCATCACCGACCCGCAGGACATCTCACAAACACTCGCCCTGGACCTTCTGGGGACACTGCCCGCCATGCCAACCACCGGCTGGAAGTTCTGGTCTCAACCCAAAGCCGGGAGACTCGCCATCTGGAACAACGCCCTCATCGAGTCCGTGGACAGCATTCGCTCGATCCTGTTGCACGGCGAGGAAGGTCTTCAACGCCAAGTGCTACTCGTCGCTAGTGCTAACTCTGGCGAAGGTAAGACCACTTTCGCCTGCCAACTCGCCGGCAGCCTGGCCCGCGCCGGTCGCAAGACCGTGCTGGTCGACTTCGACTTACGCCGCCCCAGAGTCCACGAGTTAATGCAAACTTCCTTGGAGTTGGGACTCAGCGAGCTACTGAGCGACCACCTTCAAATTGATACCGTCGTCCATCGCACCAACGAACCCAACCTCGATGTGATACCGGCAGGCCGAGTCAACGACGACGCCCTGCACGCCATCGCACGCGACGGTGCTGACACCCTCTTCCGCCAGCTCCGTAAGGACTACGAATTTGTCATCGTTGACAGCTCGCCAATTCTGTATGTCGCCGACGGCGGTGCCATCGGCCGAAACGTCGATGGAGCCATCTTGGCAATTCGGTCGCATATCAGTCGCATGCCGGTCGTTGCCGTCGCCTGCGAACGCCTCGAAATGCTCGGTATCAAGATCATCGGCGGCGTGATGGTCGGAGTCCGCTCCAGCGTTGGCGGATATGGCTACTCCTACGACTACCAATACGGAAAAATGGAACGAGCCGAGGCGTAATAACATCCTCTGAATCATTCCCTGATAAACCAACCTGAGACACAGTGGCGTCAGGCATCGCGGTTCCAATCCACATCCTGCCGTCCTCAAGACTCACACACTCAAAAGCAAGTAACCGACGACACCTCACGCGACTCGTCAATTACTCGACATCTCATGAAACAATCAGCCTCAGTCTTGATCGCAACCTGTTTGATACTGGCTTCTGGCTACGTTCATGGCATGTGGACTGGGCGTTGGCAGAATTCAGGAGCACTCACCGTCGCCGCAGCCAACGTCGAACGCTTGCCGCACAAGATTGGTGATTGGGAAATGATCAAAGAGAACCAAGTCAGCGACGAAGAGAAGTCCGTCGCCGAATTGGCTGGATCAATCTCGCGGCAGTACCGCCATCAACACTCTGGAGACATTGTCACCGTCTTGCTGATGATGGGTAAACCCGGACCAATTGCAGTACATCCTCCGACGGCCTGCTACACCGGACTGGGATATCAACAAGTTGGCTCCACTCGAAACCAGACCATTGAGATCGTCAACCCAAACGGGAAGCAGCGACACCAATTCCAAAATGCTCAATTTACAAACCCCAAGAAAACAGAGACTCAAGAGCCTCACGTCTTCTGGGGTTGGTCGGCAGACGGAAATTGGAGTTGCCCAGACAGTCCTCGTTTAGCGTTCGTGGGTAAGCCCGCGCTCTTCAAGCTCTACGTCACCTACGAGGCTGGCGGAGTTGTGAAATCCAAAGACCAAACTCCGGCTGAGAAGATGCTCAAGGAATTGATACCGATCCTGAGTGAGCAAGTCTTTGGCCGTTCATAGCCCGCAATCCACAGCGGGTAGTACTCGACCAAGCAACGCACCACTTTCAACGAGCAGGCAAAACCGAACGATGTTTCGCCCTAGTATTACCAACGCGATGACAATCGACGTGGAAGACTACTTTCACGTTTCAGCCTTCGCGGACTTAGTTCCCGTCCGAGACTGGGACCATATGCCCAGCCGCGTCGTTGAAAACACGCATAGCCTCTTGCGACTGCTCGATAAACACCAAGTACGATCGACAAGCTTCGTGCTCGGCTGGGTTGCTACCAAGTTTCCGAAACTAGTCGCTGATATTCAAAAGGCCGGTCACGAAGTTGGCTGCCACAGCTATTGGCACCGGCTCGTCTACGACTTAGATCCTGATGAGTTCCGAAAAGATCTAATCATGGCCCGAGATGTTTTACAGGACATCACCGGCAGTCCCTGCACGCTCTATCGCGCCCCGAGTTTTTCCATCGTTGAAAATTCTCAGTGGGCCTTAGAGGTCTTGGCATCCGAAGGCTTCGAGATCGACAGTAGCATTTATCCGATTTATCACGATCGTTACGGATACCCGGCAGCGGACCCCTTCGTGCATCGGATTGTGACGAATTCCGGGGTTATACAGCAGTTTCCGGGAAACGCACTTCGGCTGGCTGGGCTGCGCCTTCCGATCTCAGGAGGCGGGTATTTCCGGCTCTACCCCGGCCAACTCACACGGATGTGCCTACAACGTTGGCTGTGTCAGACCAACCGACCTTTCATGTTCTACATTCACCCGTGGGAAGTTGATCCTGATCAACCCAGATTGCCCGGATCGTGGAAGTCCCGATTCCGGCATTACCAGAACTTGGCATCGACCGAGCGAAAGTTGGATCGGTTGCTGCCTCGTTTCCGATTCGGGGCGATCAGCGAATCCATTGCGGCGTATTCACAAGAAGTCTGTGAGTACTCGCTCAGCAGCGGACTCTACCAGCCCGCTGCGATGGCCGAGGCCATCGGATGAGAATCTCGCAGGGTGATATATCAAATGAGCAAGCCGTCTGTTCTATTCTTGACGCACCGCGTGCCCTATCCACCAAACCGTGGCGACCGCATTCGCACGTTTAATTTCTTGCGTCACATGGCCACTCAGGCAGACGTGTGGCTCGCCAGTTTTGCCGACGAGCCAGTATCAGACTCGACGTGGAAGATGTGGCTCATCGCAAAACCGTGGGGGTAACTGGTATCAGCCGACGAGTCGGACTTTGGTGGTGTGAAGTGTTTCGATTCTCAGGATGAAGTGATTGCGGTTGCGGTAGCCGTAAGCTCGGCGT
>OMIV01000100.1 GCA_900299185.1 Planctomycetaceae bacterium | reverse complement strand
GTGCCAAGATCGACGCTCAGATTGCCGCACTGCTGCCGAAGGCTCAGGGCAAGAGTTACCAGATGCTGATCGAACTTGTTGGCCAACGCCGCATCTCGGCAACGCCGTCATTGCTCAAGGCTCTCGACAGCAACGACAAGGGAGTGCGAACAGCCGCCCTCGTCGCGCTTGGAGAGACCGTCGAACTCAAGGGACTGTCGGTCTTGATCGCTCAAGTCACCAATCCCAAGTCGGCAGAAGAGGGAACGATCGCCACGCAAGCACTCAAAGCAGCGAGCGTTCGTATGCCCGATCAAGATGCCTGCGTGACTGAACTAGCTGCTGCGATGGCGAAAGCTCCGGCGGCGACAAAAGTCACCATCATCGAGATCATCGCTGAGGTCGGCGGTGCGAAGTCGTTGAGCATTCTGGGCTCATCAGCCAAAGGCAACGATCCGGTGTTGCAAGACGCTGGCAGTCGCGTACTCGGCAAATGGAACAACGTTGATGCCGCTCCTGTGTTGCTCGATCTCGCGAAGACCGGACCGTCTCAATACCGAGTTCGCAGCTTGCGAGGTTACATCGGCTTGATTCGCAAGTTCGCGATGTCCGACAAGCAACGCGCCGAGATGGCCCAGACGGCCTTCGATCTCTCGACGCAAACTGCCGAGCAAAAGCTGGTGCTTGATGTGTGCAAGCTGCATGCAAACCCAGAGACGCTGAAGGTCGCGATAAAAGCTCGACAAGTTCCCGAGCTGAAAGCAGACGCGACTGAAATCGTCATCGCGATGGCCAAGGCACTCAGTGCCAAGGGCGTCGATGTGAAGGATCAACTGACCAAGGCTGGCATTGAAGTGAAGTAAGGCGAGCGACCGCGTCAGTAAGCCTGAAGCGCCAGCGAGTGCGTCCGGAGTCATCACTCCGAGACCGTACTCGCTGGCGTTTTTCGTTGATGAGCGTTTCCCATCTCGTTCCCAAACTCTGATTGGGAACGCAAGATCGGAGGTTCTGCCTCATCTTCCATTGCATGCAGCTTCACCGCCCCACGGTCATTACAGACCTCGCCCCAGAAATTGCGTGAGGCAGAGCCTGGGAATGAGCGAAACGTGCTGCCAAAGAGATCTCACGCAGGGGCGCGGGGGACACAGTGACAATGCAATTGGAGATCGGTCTTCTCCGCGTCCCCCGCGCCTCTGCGTGATGTCTCTGCCTGCCTGAATTCTTACAGGACATCTTGTGAATCGAGCACGTTAGAAGCGTGCCCCACCAGTTCCGCCAAAGCACCCTCAGAAGCTATCCGCGTCGGATGAAGTGCGCGGCGAAGCTGCGGATCTCGTGGCCGTTTAGGACATGCACCATTCGCAGTTGCTGAATGGCCTCTTGGCTGAACCGCCCCATCGGGACATGCACCAACTTTTTGCCAAACTTCTTGGCGATCCGTTTCCAGGCGAGACCCGGCGGAGCCTCACTCAAGACCGCGATGTGCCGCTCATGGCTATGCATGCACGCGCCGGCCAACAGTCGCTCTTCCATCGTGTCGGCGAAGTCCAATCGCTTGTCGTGCCAAACATCCGGGATATCGCGCGGCGGAAAGAGGAACATCGCCCCGCCGTACTTCGACAAACCGATGCCGGGGCCAACCAGCTCGTCGGTGAAGTTCGTCGCAAACAACGACAACGTCGACTCGTCATGATGCTCCGCCATCCAAGTGATGCGCCACGGGTAGTCGCGAGGATCTGCCGGCGAATCGAACAGCATCAGCACGCAATCCAGCTTCCCCAACTGCGGCGGAAAGACCTTCACGTACAGGTCGCCGGTGTGCCAATTCCTCAAGGTCTCGCGGATATCCAATCCGTCCTTCAGGCTGGTCGAGAACTTCTCGGTCTTCGCTAAGTCCGCTCCTAACAGAGCCAGTGCCGCATCTTTGACGTGATTGCGAAACTTCTCGATCGCCACATCTTCGGGCGGCCAACTACATGAGCGAAACGGGTTCCACTGCATCTTCCACTTCTGTTGGTCGATGCGCGGCGGCTTGCGATTGAGCTGTAATGTTCGCCACACCGTGGGATGTCCGGGCAAGCGAGTGACCGCCTCGCAGATCGTGCCATCGGGCAACTGACCTCGATCAATGCTCAACCGAAACTCGGGCTCCGACGTCGTCTTTCCGACCGGATACCACCGCGCAACTTCTGCCAAAGAGATGGCAAACTGATCGCCAAAAATCTGCTGAGCCCCTCGAATGAGCGAATACAAATCCGGCGTTAGGCGTCGCGCAATCAGGCTTAGGTTGCGGACATATTGAAAGTAAGTCGCCGCCAACTTCGGAGTGATCTTCCGAGCCATCGATTTCAGCTCGGAGCGGTAATATTCGCGCGCCGCGAACAGCAGATGCTTGAGCCCGTCGATCGACAAGTTCTCGTCGTCATCCAACTCTGCTCGAGCCTGCTCGTAAAGCGCGGTGATGAAAGGCAACTCGCCGAGCATGAACAGCAAGCTGCCCTCGCCCACCGCCATCAACTGCGCGGGTTCAACATCGTCGTCCGTCAGTTCGGTCTTAAGCTGTTGTGAGTAGGCTTCTTTGACCCACGGCCACTCGGCCAACGAACACACAAACAACACCGACTGATGCCGACGTTCTAGCTCTCGCAACCGCTGAGCCATGTAGATCAATCGCTGTGCAGCGAATCCTCGCGGTGGTCGAGGAATGGCCGGCAACGACGCTGCCGCAAACAAATCAAGCGTGACTTTCTTCAGAGCATACGCATCTGGCAGCAAGACCGAGATCGGCTGCCATTGCGAGGTCTCAGCGTCGATGAACGCGCGAGAGATGCGTTCGCCACGAGCCACACTCAACGCCGCGATTACCGGCTGACAGGGATCAATCGGGACATAGCTGACTCGCGGCCGACCATCAGCAATGTGCAGACCTTCGTCGCTATCGTCCTGATCAAGAAACTCGCCCGAGGACGACTCACTCCAATCACGCGGCTCTTCTTGCACCGCCGCACTCAAAGCCGGCAACAACTCGATGCCGGTTTCCACAGCCTCTTGAAAAGACGGCGGCAGCGGCACGGCCAAGCAGTCGATCCGCGCAGAGAGCATCAGCCGCCGAATCTCGACAGCGAAGTCTCCACTGCCATGAATCACCGGCGCGACAAAGATGCGATCACTCAATCGCAAGACGGACGATTGCCAAAGTTCGCTCATCGTCGATCGTCAACCTCTCCATCGTCGTCGTCATCTAGGTCTTCATCATCATCGAAGTCGTCGTCGTCGAGATCCGCATCGGGATGCATCGGATCGTCGGCATCAAAGAAGAAGTCGCCCAAGCCCATTGGCACGGCGTTGCCTCCCAGCGACTGACTTCGCTTCTTGGCGAGCGTCGCAAGGTCGGTAGCTTCCTCACCCAAACACTTCAACAACGCCTCGCGCCACACTTGATCCTGACTGACGGGATGGGAAGGATCTTGAGCCAACCGCTTCAGCGCATACCTCAAGGTGTTGATGCCGTCGCGCGTCGAGAAATCCAATCGCAGCTCGTGCGACTGCTGCAAGAACTCGACAGTCAGATTCAGCATCTCATCACTCGCGAACGGCAAGTGGTACTTGAGAATCGCCATCTCGTCCTGACGCGCGGGATGCCCCAACGTCAGAGTGGGCTGCAATCGACTGAGGATGTAATCGGGAATTTCAAAAGTCGACTCGTCGTCGTTCATCGTCACGGCACAACGAAAGTTTGGATGCGCGTGAATGGTGATGCCCGCCACGATGGACTCGACATAGCGGCGATGATCGAGCAGCGGAGCCAAGCTGGCCCACGACTTCTCATTCATGCGGTTGCCTTCATCGAGAATGCAAACGCCGCCGCGCAACATGGCCGTCACCAATGCCGAGGCGTGATATCGAATTTGCCCGTTGTCGGCCAAAACGGGACTGACCAGCAAGTCCTCGGGCCGCGTGTCGGCAGTGCATTGATAGATGTAAAGCTCTTGCTGCCGCAGTCGAGCCGCAGCCATCGCCAGCGTCGTCTTGCCGATACCTGGCGTGCCCACAATGCGAGGGCTCAGCGGAAAGTCTTGCTTATCGACCACCAGCCAACAGGCCAGCAACTCGGTGATGACTTCTCGCTGCCCAATCCAATCTCCCTTGGATTCATCCTGCGAGGCGAGTGTCAGATTCACTCCACCAACTTCAACGACTTGATTCATGAAACGTCTTGATCCTGAGAAGAGTTCGCACCGAGCCCACATTCATCGCCACCAGAAACGCTCGGGGACGGGATGTTAGAACCAACGCCACGATCAATCGACCGAGAGCAATCAGGCATGAGACATCGGTACTCAGACTCGCATTACACGATCTCTATGATTGAGTTCAGGAATCGCCGAAGAAGACTTCCAAATCAATAGGTTATCATCCTTGAGGACCGACTCAGGCTGCATTCATCCTTAAGAACTTCGATCGAAACACGAGCGACCGAAGCACGAAACCGAGAAAACTCACCATCCGCAAACAGCAATATGCCTCCACCTTCCGGTTCGTGCGGGCCGAGAAAATTGTCGCCGTCGTCCCAGGACTTCATGTCTTCAAATGCGACGTCACGCGTCTCCATCCAGTTAATCGCACGCCGGCATTCTCCAACCAAAACAGAGGCCGCGACGCCTTCATCCAACTGACTGAGACTGTGCTTGCCTGTAGCAGTCATCCAACAATCGTCACCGACAACGGCTCGATAGTGAATGAAGCCGGGATCTCGATAATCACTCGCCGGACAACGAAAAACATCCGGCATGCGAGCATGCAGCTGCGAGTTCTTCGGACTATCCCACGGCTCGTTCAAGATGATCTCTTCGTAAAGCTGCCGCTCACCGAGATACGGCAAGATCAACACCCGCCAGCTATGGAGACGACGTCCTTCAGAGTCGGTGACGTAAGCGGGCGGCAATCGGCCGTACTCATCGTTGTAAGCTTTCAGAGCCAAGCCGATTTGCTTGAGATTATTCTTACATTGTGAATACCGGGCTTCAGTGAGTCCCATCTCGAAAATAGGTACGCAAAAGACAAGAAACACCTCTACGAGCGTGCCTACGATGAACGCCACTTTGAAAACTCGGCCAATGAACGACCGACGTTTTTCAGAAGGCTGTTCGTAGTCGAGCGTCTTAGCCACACATCTCGCGCAGACATTCGACCCCTCAGGCATTTCGGTTGAGCAGGTTGGGCAAGTAGCCATCTTGATTCCCGCTTCGTGAATCCCAAAAGCGGTCCGCTGGAATTGAACGAGCTGCGTTCGGATCACTTACTGATTCGCGTTAGATAGCATCCCTTCTCTGCTGCCGCATTCATGAATTTCTTGAGGTTCCCACGCTTTGATGCCCAACGCCTCTCCATCGCACCGAATCTATCTCGATGCCAACGCGACGACTCGTCCCTTTCCTGAAGTCGTGGAAACGGTCGCTCGGCATTTGGCGTCGACGACCGGCAACCCCGGCAGCCGACATGCTGATGGCCGCCAAGCTCGACGAGTGCTCGAAGCGGCTCGCGAGAAGATCGCCGATTTGTTGGGTGCAGACCCAAGCGAAGTGGTCTTCACCAGCGGCGGAACGGAAGCCAACAACCTGGCAATTCTCGGTCGAACTCAAGGCCCAACCGGCACCGTTGCGGTCACTGACGGCGAACATCCTGCGACGCTTGAAACAACCAGAGCCCTTGTGCAACGCGGGTGGCGTTTGGAGACGTTGCCGATCAACGCCGACGGCCGACTGCACAGCCATGCGACTCAGACGCTCGAAGCCACCAGTGACTTACGGCTCGTTACGATGCTGCTCGCCAACAACGAGACCGGAGTGATTCAGGATGTTGAGCCACTCGCCCAATGGTGCCGCGACCGAGGCGTGCCGCTGTTCGTCGATGCCGTGCAAGCCGTTGGCAAGATGCCCCTCAACTTTCATCAGATGGGAGTCAGCCTGCTGTCCCTTGGGGCTCATAAATTTCATGGACCGCGCGGCGTGGGAGCCTTGCTAGTTCGCGATGGAGTCAAGCTGGCACCTCTAACACTGGGAGGCCACCAGGAAGTTGGACGACGTCCGGGTACCGAGTCCGTCGCCTTGATCGCGGGCATGGCCACCGCCCTGGAACATTGCCTACAGCACCTTGTCGAGCGAACGACGTTACTCAATCAGCTGCGAGATCGACTGCAATCAAGACTCGCCGCCGAGTGCTCGCCGGTTGTCATCAATGGTTCGATCGAGCATCGCTTGCCCAACACTCTCAACATCGCGTTTCCCGGAGTCGACGGCGAAGCGTTGCTGGTGGCACTCGACCTGGAAGGCATCTCTTGCTCGCTCGGTAGCGCGTGCGCGAGCGGTTCAGCCGAGCCCTCACCAGTGTTGCTCGCAATGAACTGCCCGCCCGAGGTCTATCGCTCGTCCGTCAGATTCAGCGTCAGCACGGACAACACTCTGGATGAGATCGACGAAGCCTGCCGCCGCATCGCTCGCGTCGTGCAACGGCTCAGGAAATGAGCTGCTCGCACGACGCCTTGGGTTGAGCGAGTCGCGGAGCGACTCGCCTACGTAGCTCAGTCGCTCCGCGGCTGAGATTGGCAACTCGAAAACTTGGCTGTGACGTAGAACGAGGTGCGTTGTAACATTTCCCACACAACACCGAGGCGACTCGCGAAACGCGCATTGAGCCGTTTTCGAATGTTCGTGAGACTCGCCGAGAATGGCATATCGCCCGTTAAGAATCTCAAACGCTTCAAGGAGGAAGCTCGCATGCCCGTGAATCCACAGTTGCTTGGTCGTTTCGTTTGGCACGATTTGATGACGACCGACCTGCCAACCGCCGTGAAGTTTTATCGCTCCCTGTTCCCCGAATGGTCGCTGCATGCGATCCCCACTGGCGGGCCGGTCGCCTATCACTCCATCCGAGCAAACGGTCTAGACTGCGGCGGAATCTGCCCGATCTCCGCTGACGGCGGCATCCCGTCCCATTGGCTTTGTTATGTGGCTGTCGATGACTGCGCGGCAGCCGTGCGTCGCACCGAATCAGCCGGTGGTCGATGCTTGGTTCCCATGATGAGCGTGCCCGGAGTCGGCAAGTTTGCTGTCGTTGCCGATCCGCAAGGGTCCATTCTCAAGCCGTTTGAGATCGAGAAAAACATCGCCCTGCCCACCACGCCGCGTTCCGGCCAGTTTGCGTGGGACGAAGTGCTCGCCCCCGATGTTGGTGAACTGCGTCGCTTCTACGAGAGCGTCTTCGGTTGGTCATCGATTGAGACACCGATCGAGAACACCGGCATCTATTCGCTGTTCAAAGTCGGACAAGACAACGTGGCCGGTGGCCTCTCGATGCCTTCCAACTCGGACCACCCGGCGTATTGGCTGCCGTATCTGTACGCCGACGATCTCGACCAACGCTCGAAGTCAGCCGCCTCGTTAGGAGCAGCCGTCTGCGTCCCGCCCCAAGACATACCCGGCATCGGACGTTTCGCAGTTCACACCGACCCCACCGGTGGAAACTTCGCACTCTTCCGATTGGCATAATTCGCGAGTTTGGTCGCGAGCGTTCCTTATGAGCGACTTGCCGATCTCAGTCGCGGAGCGACTGAGCTACGTAGGCGAGTCGCTCCGCGACTCGCTTACAAGTTGTTCTCACAGCCGCACGCTCAACTCGCGAGCATTGGCGTCACTAATCTGACTGTTGAGCGTGAAGAGGTCATAGATCAGCCCCAAGCCAGCGACCCCAGCCGTTAGCAGATAGACAAGACCGCTGACCCACTTGCCCAAGAAGAAACGATGCACGCCGAATACGCCCAGAAACGCAAACAGCAGCCACGTGGCCGAGTAATCCGTCGGTCCGTGGCGAAACCTCAGCCGAGCATCCGCTCGCATGCCGGGGATCAAGAACAAGTCAACCAGCCAGCCCACCACCAATAGCCCGCCGGTCAAAGCCCAAAGTAACCCGGTCCAAGGCCGCCCCAAATAAAATCGATGAGCCCCCGTAAAACCGAGCACCCAAAACACGTAACTCAACACGGTGCTATGTGTATCCAGCAACTCGTCCCGCATTGCGACCAGTCTCCTCTTCTATTCGTGGGCTATGCCACGCCAAGCAATGAGCGCCGCGAATCGGATGTAATCGTGGAAGACTGGTCGTATCCGTGCTTCATTCGTGACTCAAAACCAAAGGCATTCCGACGAAAGGCCGTACTGACCACTGATCGGCACGAATGAAGCACGGATAGGAACTAAGCCCCAACCTATTTCACCACAAAGCTCAGCATGCGGCCGGGGACGTAGATCACTTTCACCACGGTCTTGCCGGTGAGATGTTCGGCGACTCGCTCGTTCGCTCGCGCGGCAGCTTCGATGGCGGGAGCTTCTGAGCCTGTAGGAACTTTGACAGTTGCTCGCAGCTTGCCGTTGACCTGAATCGGCACTTCCACTTCGGACTCGACCAGCTTCGAGTCGTCATGCTGCGGCCATGCTTCGTAGGCCAATGACTTCGAATGACCGAGCAACTCCCACAATTCTTCCGCGATGTGCGGTGCGAACGGACTGAGCAGCAGCACGAACGGTTCCAGCATCGCCTTCGGACGCACGCTCATTGAGTTTGCTTCGTTGACGAACTCCATCATGCGCGCGATCGCGCGATTGAAGCCGAGCTGCTCGATGTCGCTCGTGACGTTCTTGATTGTCTTGTGGATCAGCCACTCTTGCTCAGCAGTCATCGGAGCGTCTTGGACAGCCGAGTGCAGTCGAACTTGGTCCGCGCAATCTTCGTCGGTGATCATCCGCCAGACTCGGCAGAGGAACCGGAAGACGCCTTCGACGCCAGTTGTGCTCCACGGTTTCACTTGTTCGAGCGGGCCCATGAACATCTCGTAGAGCCGCAACGAATCGGCGCCGTATTGCTGCACGACGCTGTCTGGGTTGACGACGTTGCCGCGCGACTTCGACATCTTGAAGGCCCGCGCATCGACAACGATGTCTGCCTGACCGGGCACTACGAAGTTCTCACCCTTCTTCACCACTTGAGTCGCTTCGAGCTTCACGACGACGACCGGCTGCTTTGTCTTCGAGTGACGCCGCACGGTGTTGTTGTCGATCTCGACTTCCTCAACGTCCTTCGCCGAAACCCATTCGCCCGCCTCGGTCTTGAAGCCGGTGAACTCGACTTCGCCCAAGATCAGACCTTGATTAATCAATCTGCGGAACGGCTCTGCCGAGCTGACCAATCCGCGATCGAAGAGCACCTTGTGCCAGAAGCGCGAGTAGAGCAGGTGCAGCACGGCATGCTCGGCCCCGCCGACGTAGAGGTCGATTGGCAGCCATTGCTTTTCGAGCAGCGGGTCGATGAACGCGTTCGAGTTCTTCGGATCGACGAAGCGGATGTAGTACCAACACGAGCCCGCCCATTGCGGCATCGTGTTCGTCTCACGCTTCAACTTCGTGCCGTCGGCAGCGGTCTTGTAGAGCCACTCGGTCGGAGCCTTTGAGAGCATCGGATCGGGAGTGCCCGTCGGTTTGAACTCGGCCATCTGCGGCAACCGCACGGGGAGTTCGGCTTCGTCATCGACGCGCAGCAAGCCCGTCGGATTGCCTGCCTCATCAAGCTCATGCCAAATCGGAAACGGCTCGCCCCAGTAGCGCTGCCGACTGAAGAGCCAGTCTCGCAAGCGGTAGTTGACCGCCTTCTTTCCGAGACCTGCTGCGGTGAGGTCATCAGAGATCTTCGCTTTGAAGTCGTTCGTCGGCAGGCCGTTGTAAGAGCCGGAATTCACCGCGACGCCGAGTTCCGTGAAGACCGTTGTCGGAGCAACACTTAAATCAACGCCGTCCGCGCCGCTCGTCGGAGCAACGACGGTCTTGATTGGAATATTGAACGTCTCAGCGAACTCCCAGTCGCGTTCGTCATGCGCGGGCACGGCCATGATCGCGCCAGTGCCGTAGCTGATGAGAACATAGTCCGCGATCCAGATCGGGACTTGCTCGCCGTTGACGGGGTTAATCGCATAGCTGCCGGTGAAGACGCCGGTCTTGCCCTTCGCGAGGTCCGTGCGATCGAGATCGCTCTTGAGTGCCGCTTGCTTGCGATAAGTCTCGACGGCTGCTTTCTGCTCGGGAGTTGTGAGTCGCTCGACGAACGAATGCTCGGGAGCGAGCACCATGTAGGTCACGCCAAACAACGTATCGGGCCGAGTGGTGTAGATGCGAAGCACGTCATCATCGGGCGTCTTGGGGAAGCCAGACTTCGCTCGCGCGGCTTTCCAATCTTCAAAACCATCCGCGCGATCTCCCCTCGCCCCTATGGGG
>OMIV01000099.1 GCA_900299185.1 Planctomycetaceae bacterium | reverse complement strand
GTCATGATCTCGGTTGCTCGCGCGCTGCGCGACTTGGCCGCTGACAGATCGCGACCGACCGTGGCACTACCGGTGAAGTCGATCTTCACTCCGGTGGGAAATGCAGAGTCCTTTTGAACGGCCTGCACTGCTTCGTCGATCTGCTGCACAACTTCTCGATTCCGGAGATCCAAGAAGTCGCTGCGCAGCGAGACGATTACCAACATCGCGCGTTCGTCTTGGCTCACGAGCAATGAGCCCGTGCCCTCATCGATTGGCGAGCGAATGCGCGAGATCAACGCTGCGCCAGTTGAGCGAGTGGCGTTCTCGTTGGCAGTCGCTTGTGGATCGTTGCCGATCAACGCCTTCAACTTGGAAACCAGCAACTCGGACAACGCTTGTCGTTCATCGGAGCTGATGGCGGAATCGTCGCGATGAACAACAAGCACGACGCTGCTGGCGAGCTTTTCGCCGGGGAATGCTTGCTGAAAGAGTTTGTCACCTTGGCGACTCGGCAGCCGATCGGGCAAGAAGTCAAATTCGCCATCTTTGGCGACTGAAGTCCAAGTTGGCGCAAGAAAACTGGCGAGTCCTAACGCCAAGGCCCAACTCACAAGCCATAGCCACCAATGGCGCGCAATCGACGCACCTAACGCTCGAAACATACGTGTCTCCCGAAGTTTGCTGTTCGGGATCGTAATGGCGAGCAAGTGGATGATGAGGCTGCGCGGCGACGTTTTTCAAAAACAGTCGTCGACGTGATCGAGGTCACTGAGGACGGACTTCGGAGGTGCCCTTCACCGCACGGTTAGCTCTGTCGCAGTCTGCTTAACGATCGGAGAGTTCGAGTTCTCGCGTCACTCGTGCCGCATCGCGCTTTGCGCACTCAAGTTCTTGCCTTGCAGGTACGTGCCTGGGATGTAGCTGACCTTGTTGAACGGCACGAGCACATTGACCGTCACCAAGTCGCGAGCTTGAGCGTTAGCGATTTCGTTCGCCGGATTGGGATTACCTGTCGCCGCAGTCACGGTGATCGTGACAGTCACATCGGCACTGGTCACTCCGCAGGACTGAACGATGAAGTCCTTCACCCATTGGGACACAGAGGCATTGCTGGAACCGTCGATGATTGCCAGTCGGGTTGCTTCGCGGGCCGCGTTGGTGACCAGTTGGCTGACCATCATGGCGCGACCGAACTCGATAATGCCGAGCACCACCATAAAGAACAGCGGCAACACGAGCGCCATTTCAACCATCGCAGAACCGCGACGGCGTTGCCCAGATTGGGACTGTGATCGTTTCATGAGATAGGTCCTCCCAACCTGAAAGCTACCTTGGCAATTTCAGTCGCGGCCTAAGGGCAACGCCTTTGGTTCAGATTTTCTGAGGCGTGCGATGTCAGCGGCGAGACCTTGATGCGTTTGGTCGGCCAGGTGGAGATGTCAGGACGAACGACGTGAATCAACCACGCCAGCGCGCGGCGATCAGCACACTTCTCGTAACCGCTACAGCTTCACATGTCTCAGGCTGACTTTGCCGATTCTGTCGGTCTCTGAAACCTTGCCGATTCTTCGGTTGGTGCCTGCGTCAACGAGCATCGCAGCGGTATCAAGCGAGATAGAAGCTCAAACCGTCGAGCAGGCTCACGAAACCGTCCGATGACAATGGCGAGACAGACAATCGAAAGTTCCAAAACTTGCTGATGGCAGTGTCGCCAATGGCAGGACTGGAAGTTCTGCCGCTCGCAGGCCATACGGACGGGACTGTGACGGCAAGTGTTGGAACTAGGCTTCCCATCGGAGCGGGGCACCGTTCGTAGGAAATTAAGGCGAGGAACTAGGAATGAAGAAGACGTCACTCTGGAAGACAGCGCTCGTCTTGCTCACCGGGTTCGGGACACTGCTCCCACAACAACTCGTGTCGGCAAGTGATACCAACCCCACCGTTCAAAAGGCGACGGCGAAGCAATCAGTGCTCGACGTTTCGCTTGATAAGTCCGGCAAGCTGACCGGCTTTGTGGTTGACGCTCAAGGTAAGCCACAAGTCAACGAATCCGTTTCGGTCATGCAGGGCCGCAATGTTGTTGGTAAGGCTACAACCGACTCCAAGGGTCGGTTCGAAGTCACTGGCTTGAAGGGTGGTATGTATGCCATTCAGTCGGCCAAGGGACAAACCGCTTACCGAGTTTGGACGACGTCAGCAGCTCCTAAGACGTCCAAGCAATACGCGGTCGTTGTAAAGGACAACAATCTCGTCCGTGCTCAGAGCGACATGGACGGCGGCCTGCTCGGCGGTGACACCGGCAGCTACCTGCTTGGTGGAGCAGCGATTACAGGCGTGATCGTTGGCTCGATCGCTCTTTATCAGAACGGTCAGAACGAAGACGACACAGCAGCTTTGAGGGCTCAAAACGCAGCTCTGCAACAGCAGCTCGATCAACTGCAACAGTCCATCAACACTCCGTAAGCCGACGCTGCGAGTGTCTGACGACTACCTACAAAACGGCCTTCGTTTGCGATTGCGAACGAAGGCCGTTTTGTTTTTGGGCAAGGTGTTGGAAGAGCATCTATTACTTGAGGCGACCGCCTTGTGGTTCGCTCTTCTGAATCGCAACCCGAGATGTTGAACGCGGTTTACTACTGCTCATCGCTGGATCTCGGACTGATGGGTCACGACGGCCAGCGCACTTACTCTCAATCCCTTGAGATCGCATCTTCGATTCTGAGTAGAACTCGATTGTTGATGTTGCGCGGACATGGGACGGTTCGGTTTCGAAACGATTGCACGAACTTGAATGACGGTTGGTTGGCCAACCAGTTGTGATTTCGACTTCCGCAGTCCTAAGTCCCTCCGACGTATACCTGAAGGGTTCTGTAGTCGTTGAGGTCGGTGCGAAGGTCAGCATCCATACCGCCGGTGCGACCCGCCTCTCGTGGCTCAACGTCAGGCGTCAGACGAAGCATTGATGCGGCATCTCAGGCATGGTCCGTCGATAGATCTCCATGCGTAAGCTCGTTACGGCGGTGCCGACTCGCAAACGCGGCATCTCACGCTCCACCAGATCGCCACATCTCGCATCGTTCGCTGTTATGACCATGCCGAGCTCTCCGCCGAGGCTCGGTCGGAAAGGAAGGAATCCATGTCCGAAACTTCGAAACTGAGTCTCTCTCAATTTGGTATCACCCGGCGCGAGGCGCTGAGTGGACTGTTTGCCGGTAGCTTGGCTACTGGGCTTTCGCTGGCGGGGCATTCGGTTCGTGCCCAAGACCGCGTTGCTGCTACGACAAAGAAGTCCGACGGCAACCTGCCTCTAACTCCAGCGTTGGCTCAAGCGCGAGCGACCCTCGACGCGTTGAAGAAAGTCAAAGACTACACCGCGACTTTCTTCAAGGATGAGCTCGTCGGCAAGACCCGTGTTGTTCAGCAAATGAGCCTGAAACTTCGCGAGACGCCGTTGAGCGTCTATCTGCGGTTCCAGAAAGATCTCGATGGTCGCGAAGTCATTTTCGTTGACGGCAAGAACGACGGAAAACTGCTGGTTCATGGCAGTGGCATCGAGTCGATCGTGGGCACGCTGAAGCTGGCTCCTGATCACAAGAAGATCATGGAAGAGAATCGTTACCCCTTCAACATGATCGGGTTGTCGAGCCTGATGAAGACGTTGGTTGGTCAATGGGAGCGCGAGCTGCCATCGACGGACCTCGAAGTGAAGCTCTTCCCGAACGCGAAGATCGCGGATCAAGAGTGCAAAGTCTTCCAATCGACTCGTGCGAAGAAGACCGGCGAAGGCCAGTTCCATGTGACTCGTTTGTACGTCGACAAGACCAGCAGCTTGCCAGTGCGAGTTGAGCAACTGGACTTCCCAGCTAAGGCTGGAGACCAGCCAGCGGTCTTGGAGCAGTACACGTACCTCGATCTGAAGACCAACGTCGGTCTGACCGATGCGGACTTCGATGTGAAGAACAAGGCTTACAAGTTCTAAGCCGAACTGGATGACTCGCGGGCTGATCGTCACTGGACGACTTTTTGCCGCGAGCGATGCCGAGAGGGCTTTCCCATAACAGCACGGTGTCATCGACTTCGATGACGCCGTGTTTGTTTTTTGGGGAGCGAGTTTGCTCTCAGTGGCCGTCTCACGTTGTGGTTGCTGACTTGCTCCTACGGGATAAATTGCCTCGCGACGTCGACCGCCTTCTACCCTCTACACAACGGATTGGCCTTATTCATGACGACTTCGACCGGCTCTCGTATCCGTCAGCTTTACACGGACAAGTTTTCGAAGTCGGCTCAACTCTATGAACGAGCCAAGGGTATTTTTCCCAGCGGTGTGACTCATGACGGTCGCTACGTGCAGCCGTTTCCGATCTACGCTGATCGCGCGGCTGGCTCACGCAAACAAACGGTTGATGGCCCGGAAGTCATCGACTTTTGGATGGGGCACGGAGCGTTGTTGCTCGGCCACTCGTATTCCGCCGTGGTTGAGGCAGTGCAGAAACAAGCTGCTCTCTCGACGCATCCCGGGGCGTCTCACTCCTTGGAGATCGAGTGGGCGGAGCTTGTTCGCCAACTGACTCCTTCGGCTGAACGAGTCCGCTTCACGAGCAGCGGCACCGAAGCCACGTTGATGGCGTTGCGAGTGGCTCGCATAACGTCAGGTCGGTCGAAGGTCATCAAGTTCGCTGGTCACTTTCATGGCTGGCATGACCTACTGATCCCCGCAGCCGATGCACCGCACGGCGGTGATTACGCGACTCCAGGTGTGACCGATGGTGTGATGGGCGACTTGGTTATCGTGCCTCCGAATGATCTCGCCGCACTCGAACAAGCGATCGATAAACACAATCCTGCTTGCGTGATTCATGAAGGCAACGGCGGGCATTGGGGACAAGTTCCCGTGCGTGCTCCGTTCATTAAGGCCGTTCGTGAACTGACGACGCGCAAGAACACACTCTTCATCTTGGACGAAGTCATTACTGGATTCCGCGTTGCTCCTGGCAGCTTCCAATCGGTCTGCGGTGTCGTTCCAGACATGACGACGTTTGCAAAGATTCTTGCCGGTGGTTTGCCGGGAGGCTGCCTGACGGGCAGGGCGGATCTGCTCGAAGCGTTGTCGTTCGAAAATCGCTACGGCAAGAAGATGAAGCATCCTGGTACCTACAACGGGAACCCGTTGTCGGCCGCTGCTGGTATCGCGGCTTTGAAAGAGGTCGCGAAGGGCACGCATAACGAGCACGCCAATCAGATGGCGGCATTGCTGCGTCGCAAACTGAATTCAGTTTTTGCGGATAAGAACGCTCGCTTTGTGGCTTACGGAGATTTCTCGGCAACGAAGATTCTGCCTGACTACGACGGACTTCGTCCTACTTCCGAGGACTTCATCCCGTTAGGCGGCGATCACGTCAAACTCGACCGCAAGATGGATGCGGCTCTGTCGCACGCGTTCCGCTGCGCCTTGTTGCTGGGCGGAGTCGACTGGATGAACTGGGGCGGTTCAACCTCGTCTGCTCATACGGAAGCCGATATCGCTCTGACGGAACGAGCCTTCGCAGACGCAATCGATTTGTTGCGAGCTGACGGTTTCAACGTGTGAGGCTGGCGGACTCATAGTTGCGGGCCAGTTGAGCAAACTGATCGCCTCGATCGATGAAGTTTCGGAACCAGTCGTAACTCGCGCAGCCCGGCGACAGCAGAACGATGTCGCCGGATGTACTTTGCGATACAGCCCACTCGAATGCTTTCGTGAACGACTCCGCGAGATGCATGGCGGGTGGATCGGAGTTCTGACTGGTTGATGCTGCCAGAATTGCAGCCTGGATGGTCGGGCCGGTTTGTCCCAGCAAGGCGACAGCTTTCACTCGACGTGCAATTGCCTGCCCGAACTCCTGCAGCTCGACGTGTTTGTCATAGCCACCGGCGAGCAACACGATCGGTCGATCGAAGGACTGCAATCCGCAGATGGCAGACTCTGGGGTCGTCGCGATCGAGTCGTTGTAGAAGCAGCGTCCCGAGTGCTCGGCGACCAACTGCAAACGATGGGGCAGTGGTTCAAAGGCCTGGATGCCAGCGATGATTTCCTCAGGCGTTGCTCCGACGTGTAATGCTGCTAACACCGCTGCTGCGGCATTCATTCGATTGTGCGCGCCGGGGGATTTGAAGTGCTCGGTGAGATCCAACTTCCAATCTTGGGATTGTCCGTCGCTCGCTCGAACGATGAGTTGTGTTCCCTCGACTTGGCAGTCGCAGGCGTTCGACGTTCCAAAGAATGCACGTCGCGCTGCAGTTGGCCATTGCGACACATCAAGATCATCGGCATTCAAGATGGCCAGGTCGGTAGGACGCTGCCAGTGGAGCAACGCTTGTTTGGCACTGCGGTAGTTTTCGAGTGTGAGATGCCAGTCGAGATGATTGGGACTGAAGTTGGTGACGATGGCGATGTCGGGTCGCGCTTTGATTTGGTTAAGCCACTCCAACTGAAAACTACTAAGTTCAAGAACGACCCAGTCCTCTGCGGCGATCTCGTCGACAACAGGCAGCAAGCTCCGTCCGATGTTGCCTCCAAGCCAACACTTTTTCCCCGAGGCTTGAAACAAGGCATGGGTAAGAGCGGTGGTGGTCGACTTCCCGTTACTGCCGGTGATGGCTGCGACTCGACCGTGGTTGCGCTCCCAGAAGAGACTCATCTCGGTGGTCAGTGGAACTCCAGACCGGCGGGCCAGTTCCACGAACTCGTTGCCGGGAGCGACGGCCGGATTCACCACCACTAAATCCGTTTGCGTGAAGTCGGTCGGGTCATGTCGACCGAGCTTGAAGTTAATTCCGTCGAGGTCTGCCAGCTGCTGCAGAGATTCCGCCAGCGCGGTCTCTGGACGCAGATCTGTGACTGTCAGAATTGCTCCACGCTCTGCGAGAAAACGAACCGCTCCCAGTCCTCCTCCAAACGACCCCAGCCCCATGACGGTGACTCGTCGATCTTGGAATTCGCTACTGCGATCAGGTCCGCGGCGGTCGGTCTGATTTGGCAATTGGTTCGGCATCCGGTCCTCAAGCATGTGGCATTGCTCCAACAAAACCCGTGCTTCGTGTTGCTGAAAAACAACCGAGGCGACAGGTCCACAAACGCGGTGTTTCGAAGTTGTCTTGCCAACGGCTGGTTGTCCGCAAGTCGATCTCAAGTCCTGCCTTACGTGGTCGAAATTGTGAGGACGAAGTCGATGAATGTCGGGCATATTTGTCATGCGAGCGACCAAACGCGGACCGCTCGCGGCGTCAGTTCTGCAACTGGCCACATGGCTCACCGGGCTAGGTCGAGACCTCAATTGGGCTTTCGATCAGAGCATGTCACTGCTTATCGGCCAAGAGGTCGTTAAGCGATCAACGCGTGATCTTGTCCTTCAATTCAGGATCGAAGCGGCTCCTTTATGGTGACCTCCGCGACCAGTCGTATTCCTCTGCTTTCATTGTCGGTCATTTCACCCGCAGGGGATGTTCTTGATCGGTTTGAACTGCGTCCGCGTGCCAACATCTTGATTGGACGAGCTGCCGAGTGTGATGTCGTGCTGAGAGATTTTGGGACGAAGATCTCTCGTCGACACGCTGTGTTGATGACGGAAAAGGGGCTCATCGCAAAACCGTGGGGGGTAACTGGTAAAGAGCGGACAGACTGGTTCAGCTGGGGTTGTGAGTTCTCAAGTCGCAACTTCAACGGAGTCCCAGAATGTCCGCTCAAGCGTTTT
>OMIV01000098.1 GCA_900299185.1 Planctomycetaceae bacterium | reverse complement strand
TCTGCTCCCCAGACTTGCATCCTCATGCGGAAGGGTCGGCAACTCCTAGTGCACCGCTTGGACGACAACACCTTGCTGAATGGCTCGCTTGTAATCCGTTGGCATGACCTTGATGAATCGGCTCAGCGACTTATCCCAGTTGTCGAGGATCTGCTTGGCGATCGTCGAACCGGTATAGATCGAGTGCTTCTGAATGAGTTCTTTCAGCTCGGCGATGTCTGCTGAGTCCTCAACGGATTCGAGTTCAACCATCTCCAAGTTGCAGTTCAACCGGAACTCTTCGCGGTCTCCGTAGACGTAGGCCATGCCGCCTGACATACCAGCCGCGAAGTTGCGACCTGTTGGGCCAAGCACGACCGCACGTCCGCCGGTCATGTATTCGAGTCCGTGATCGCCACAACCTTCGACGACTGCGCTGGCTCCCGAGTTACGGACGCAGAAGCGTTCGGCGGCTCGACCTCGGAAGTACGCTTCACCAGCCGTCGCGCCGTAGAGGGCCACGTTACCGATGATGATGTTGTCTTCGGCTTTGAAGGTCGCGGACTTCGGCGGATAGATCACGATGCGACCGCCAGACAAACCCTTACCGACGTAGTCGTTCGAGTCGCCTTCAAGTTCAATCGTGATACCCGGAGCAAGCCATGCTCCGAGACTTTGGCCAGCCGATCCCGTGACACGAATATGAACGGTGTCGTCTGGCAGTCCGATGTTCTCCCACCGCTTGGTGAGCTCGTGGCTGAGCATCGTTCCGAACGCGCGGTCGATGTTCTGAATCGGCATCTCGATCTTGACCGACTTGCCATCCTTGAGCGCTGGTTGAGCGAGTTCAATCAGCTTGTTGTCAAGCACTTGATCGAGGCCGTGATTCTGCTTGCGAGTGCAATAGGTTCCGACGTTCGGATGAGGCTTCACTGCCATCGTCAGGATTGGCGTTAGATCGATTCCCTTGGCCTTCCAGTGTCGGACGACTTCGTCCGTTTCCAGTAGGTCGACTCGACCGACGAGCTCATTGATCGTGCGGATGCCGAGTGATGCCATGATCTCGCGAGCGTCTTCAGCCACCATGAAGAAGTAGTTGATGAGATGCTCGGGTTGCCCGCTGAACTTCTTGCGAAGCTCGGGATCTTGAGTCGCAACACCAACCGGGCACGTATTGAGATGGCACTTTCGCATCATGATACAGCCCAGCGTGATGAGCGGAGCTGTTGCGAAGCCGAACTCTTCAGCACCGAGCATGGCAGCCATGACCAGATCACGACCGGTCTTCAATTGGCCGTCGGTCTCCAGACGCACGCGACTGCGAAGGTCATTCATCACGAGGACTTGGTGAGTCTCGGCGATGCCGAGTTCCCAAGGCAGACCGGCGTACTTGATGCTCGTCAGCGGGGACGCACCTGTACCGCCTTCGGTTCCCGCGATGAGGATCTTCTCGGCATGGCCTTTCGCGACACCGGCTGCAATCGTTCCTACACCGACTTCTGAAACAAGCTTCACGCTGACTCGAGCGCTCGGGTTGGCGTTCTTCAAGTCGAAGATGAGCTGCGACAGATCCTCAATCGAGTAGATGTCGTGATGCGGAGGAGGACTGATGAGGCCCACGCCCGGCGTTGAATGGCGAGTCGCGGCAATGATCTTGTCGACCTTATGGCCGGGAAGCTCGCCGCCCTCACCGGGCTTTGCACCTTGAGCGATCTTGATCTGCAATTCGTCGGCATTGGTCAGGTAGTACGCGGTCACACCGAAGCGACCGGAGGCCACTTGCTTGATCGCCGAACGCTTGCTGTCGACTTGGCCCTTCTCGTTCGTGAACGGCTTGAAGCGCTTGTAGTCCTCGCCGCCTTCGCCCGTGTTGCTCTTACCTCCGATGCGATTCATGGCGATGGCGATCGACTCGTGAGCTTCGGCACTGATCGAGCCGTAGCTCATGGCGCCGGTGCAGAAGCGCTTGACGATCTCGGCCGCCGGCTCGACTTCTTCAAGCGGGATCGGCGTTGTCCCCGGCTTAAACTTCAACAATCCACGTAGGAAGCAATCAGGAGTTGACTGCTCGTTGATGAGCTTCGCGAAGCGTTGATAAGCGGACTTGTCCCCGTTGCGAGCTGCTTGTTGGATCTCTGCGATCGTGAACGGGTTCCAAGAGTGAGCTTCACCCTCTTTACGCCAAGCGAACTGTCCTTCATTCGGGAGCAGCGGCAGCGCCACGGTTTCGCGTGTTGGGTAACCGCGTTCGTGACGGCGAATGCCTTCCTCACCAAGGACATCGAACCCGACGCCCGCGATGCGACTGGCTGTTCCGACGAAGCAGGTATTAACCACGTCTCCGTTGAGTCCGACGGCCTCGAAGATCTGCGCGCCCTTGTAGGACTGCAGCGTCGAGATGCCCATCTTGCCCATGACCTTGAGCATGCCTTTAGCGACTGCTTTGCGGAACGCTTCGACGATCTTCTTGTCGGTCCACTCTTCTTCAATGACGCCATCAATGCGTGCCTGACGCAGTGCTTCGAAGGCGAGGTACGGGTTGATGGCATCTGCGCCGTAGCCGACGAGCAGGCAGAAATGATGCACTTCGCGAGCTTCGCCCGATTCAACAATGATGCCGATACGCGTGCGGAGTTCTTGTCGAACCAACGCCTGATGCACAGCGCCTGTTGCGAGCAGCGAGCTGATTGGAACTCGATCTGGTCCCACAGCTCGATCGGTCAGGACTACCAGACCAAAGCCGTCCTTAATGGCCTGAGCCGCTTCCGAACAAACTCGATCGATGGCTGGCTTCAGACCCGCTGCACCTTCCGAACGCGGATAGGTGATGTCGATCGTCTTCGACTTCCAACCTCGGTAGTCGAGGTTCTTCATCGCTCCGAGTTCTTCGTTGGTCAGGATCGGATGTGGGATCGCGAGGCGATGACACTGTTGCTCGGTCTGATCGAGCAAGTTGCCTTCGGGACCAATAAAGCATTCGAGCGACATGATGACTTCTTCGCGGATCGAGTCGATCGGCGGGTTCGTCACTTGCGCGAACAGTTGCTTGAAGTATTCGTAGGTCAGCCGTGGCTTGTCCGAGAGGCAGGCTAGCGCGGCGTCATTACCCATCGAGCCGAGCGGATCACGCTTCTCGCGAATCATCGGGATGAGCATGAATTGCATCGCTTCGGTCGTGTATCCGAACGCCTGCATGCGCTTCAGCAGACAATCGGATTCGTAGAACGCAGGCACTTCGTGACGCGGGAGTTCTCCCAGAGTGATCTTCTGACGCTTCAGCCAGTCTCGATACGGCCGCGCGTTGGCCATTTCGGACTTCACTTCCTCATCAGTGACGAGGCAGCCTTTCTCGAAGTCTACGAGGAAGATCTTGCCGGGCTGCAGACGGCCCTTCTCTTTCACAATGGCGGGATCGATGTCGAGCACACCGACTTCCGAAGCCATGATCACTCGATCGTCGTGAGTGAGGTAGTATCGGCTCGGTCGCAGGCCATTTCGATCTAGCACAGCTCCGATGTAATGACCGTCGGTAAACGAGATCGATGCCGGACCATCCCACGGCTCTTCGAGGGCGGAGTAATACTCATAAAACGCCCGCTTATTCTCCGACATCGTAGCATGATTTTGCCACGCCTCGGGAATCATCATCATGACCACTTCTTGGAGCTTGCGTCCCGAGTGATACAAGAATTCCAGCACGTTATCGAAGCTGCCCGAATCCGAGCAGTCGGGCTCGCAAATGGGATAGAGCTTGCGAAGTTCGTCGCTCCAAACGTCGCTCTTGATGACACCCTGGCGAGCATACATCCAATTCATATTACCGCGAACGGTATTAATCTCGCCGTTATGAGCCATAAAGCGGCAAGGCTGAGCGCGGTCCCACGACGGGAATGTGTTAGTGGAAAATCGCGAGTGCACCATCGCCAAGTGCGTGGTGAAATCGGCGTCTTGTAAGTCGCGGTAGAAGGGCAAGAGCTGCTCGGACATGAGCATGCCCTTGTAGATCATGACCTTCGTCGACAGCGACGAGACGTAGAACAACGCACGTTGCGGCAGATCGCTTTCTACTCGCAGCTTACGGCTGGCCCACTTTCGAATGATGAAGAGCTGACGCTCGAAACCTTCCTGATCAAGCCCGTCGGCAGCACCGATGATGAGCTGCTCGAAATGCGGCATGCACAACCGAGCGGTCGGTCCGACGTTGGCGCCATCGGCATCAACGGGGACTTCGCGCCAGGCAATCAGCTTCTGTCCCTGAGCCGCGATGATCTCGTTGACAGTTTGCTTACAGTGGGCTCGTTGAGCGGCATCTTGTGGCAAAAAGACGATGCCCGAACCGTAAAGTCCACGCGCCGGGAGCTTCACTTTCAACTCGTTGGCGGCGACCTTCTCCAAGAACTCATAGGGCAGCGCAGTCAACATGCCTGCGCCGTCACCGGTGTTTTCTTCGCAGCCGCAGGCACCACGATGCGTCATATGGCGCAGCATCCGATCGGCATCGTCAACGATTTGATGCGAACGCTTGCCCTTGATGTGAGCAACGAATCCGACGCCGCAAGCGTCGTGCTCGTAAGCTGGGTCATACAGCCCAAACTTGCCGGGACGGCGGCCTTGTTGAAAGAGCTGCGAGAAGTCTTGCGAGTCACCAGTGGCATTAAACGGAACGGTCATAGATCGGTCTCTAATTTCAATCTCTAACGTTGAGCGGCACTGCCGCATGAATTCAGTAGCACGAGATCGTTTTCGGGTGGCTTTCAAATTTGGACGAGCGGTTGCGTCGGAGCCCGCTCGATCTTCTCGATCAATGGGCGATTGTTTTCTTCGCCTGGTTCGGCTTGCGGCGAGTCCGGACCACCTTGCAGAGCTGCGATGAACTCGTCAGCCGCCGTGCTGAGCCGCCGGTTTCGCTTGTGAATAATGCCCAGCGGTCGGCACCAATCCACGTCTGCGAGTTTCAGTCGAACCAACGTTCCGGCTTCCACACTGCGGTCCACAGTCGGGCTTGGTAGCAGTGAGATTCCGACGTTGGCTTCAACGGCTCCTCGCACGTTTTCGATGTTGTCGAACTCACGCACGACCTTGACCGACACCTTGGCCGCTCGCAGCCAGCGGTCGATTTCGCGACGAACCTTCAAGTCGGGAGTCAGAGCGACGAAGTTCTCGCCGTCTAATTCCGTGACCATCACGGACCCGAGTCGTTCAGCCAGCGGATGGCTTGGTGGAACGACGACGTCAAACCGTTGTTCTTGCCAAGGAATGCAGGCGAACTCGCCACCGTCGCGAGGAAACGACACGAGACCCAGATCGGCCTGATCGGTTCGAACTCGCTCGTAAACTTGCTCGGGATGCAGATAGTCGAGCTTCAAATCGACGTCGGGAAACTGCTGCTGAAACTCCGAGACGAGCTGCTCCATCTCGCTGAGTCCAACGGAATAAATCGCCGCGACTCGCAGGCGTCCGGTCACCTTGTTGGTGAACTGAAGCAGCGAACTTTCGAGCTGTCGGTATTGATCGAGCAATGACTGACAACCAGAGAAATAGCGTTGTCCGGCAGGAGTCAGTTCGAGCGGCCGCTTGCCTCGATTGATTAGGTCGATGCCGAGTTTCTTCTCTAATTGAGCGACCGACTGACTGACTGACGACTGTGAAATGCGATGTGCCTCGGCAGCCTTGGAGAAGCTGCGGCATTGAGCGACTTCACAGAACAGTTCGATCGAGCGAGAAAGCATATTTGAAATAAGCAAGCACTAATGGCTGAGCCAGGGGATTATCGACAAAGGCGATAACGGTAGAGTCGCCCTCCCCGTCGTTCAAGCGACGGCGCAATCGTTCTGTGCTGACAATGTGGCTCGGCTCCGGGTTTGGCAGGATGCGCAGATTTGCCCGAGCCACTCGACATTCCAGGACTTCAAGGAGCCAGTCCGAATAGGTCGTAGGTCGAGATCCGACGCGAGCTGACGGCTCAGACTCGTAGGTCAGCCTCTCTGAGGCTGATTCTTTAGGCGTGACGGTGCCGGACCAACACCGCCGGTTTGAGATCTCAACCGACGTCGAAAGAAACATGTTCAGAACAAAGTCGATGAGCCATTCAAACCGACGGTTCGTGAGTGGCTTCGTCTCGCAGAATGGGCTGCCTCGGAGAGGCTGCCCTACAACCTTGCGACGCCGCTCCGAGAAAGACGAGAGTCGATTTCTCAGAGTCTAGGTCGTGTGGACGCTGTGTTGCATCGCCTGTGTATTTTCTATTTGAGCAGGATTATGATGGAAGCCAGTTGGACGAAGGCGAGGAAGTTTTGAGCCTTTTTCTCGTAGCGAGTGGCG
>OMIV01000097.1 GCA_900299185.1 Planctomycetaceae bacterium | reverse complement strand
GTATAAGAGACAGGCCGCCGATCGCACCCAGCACCCACGCTTTGATCAAGAACATTCGCGCGACGAAACGCGGTGTCGCTCCGAGAGCCAGCAGAGTTCCGACTTCTCGTCGTCGCTCGCGGACATTGGCCGAGATCGTGCTTGCAACACTCGCTCCGCCAACGATGACCAGCACTCCCAACACGAGCCATGACATCTGACTCATTAAGCGATTGACGCCAACTTGAGTCGCGACGACTTGCGAGATGGACACGACCTTCGCATCCGGCAGCAAATCGCTCAGTGAAGTGATGAGCTTCCCCGCCGCGTCTTCGCAGCAGCCCATGACTTCGATGGCGTTCACAACCTCACCGGCATTCGTCAAACGCTGCACGGTATGCAGGTGAGCGAACACGCGACTGTCATCGACCGTGCCCGTTCGAGGCAACACGGCCAACACTTGAAACGACTCACCAAACATGTCGACCGACCGGCCAACCTTGAGCCGCGACAACTCCGCGACATCGGCCCCGATCACGATCTCATTGCTCTTCAACTGGTCGATCGAACGTTGCGACGCGAGTGTCTCAGGCGCGGCGTCATAGGTCTTCTTGCCAGTGTCGGCTTTCTTACAGCCCTCGTGCTTGTTGCTAAACAACGAGACTGACTGCCACACCGACTTCGTCTGAAACTCACTCTGCGGCAGGATGCCCGTGAGTTTCACGTCGCGATCCCCGAGCCGCGTCGTGACGCTCAGTTTCGGCGACAGTTTTTCAACGCCCGACAGATTCGCGAGCAGCACGCTGGAGACATGCGACTCAGGCAAAGTCTGCTCGGTGAGATCCGCCGAGTAGTAATCCTGCAGCGTCGACGACTTCGGCAGGATCAGCACATTGGCTCCGAGTGCTTCCAACTGCTGCCCGACTTCCTTTTCTGAGAAGACGGTGATGTGTCTGATCGCTACCAACGCCGTCACACCGAGCAAGATGGCCGTGATGCTGGTGAGCAAGCTCATCGGCCGTTCGGCCAGCTCGCGCCAGATAAGTGATTTGAGTTTCATGAATTCTTCCTTGAGTCATCGTTTCATTCTTGATGCGTAGCAGGCAGGAAGGCGGCGAAGTCGATCGTCTCTGCGTTAATCGATTCGTCCCGAGCCCGCCTTCCTGCCGTTCCACAGAACAGCGAAGCGATGGCGGCGACTACATTGCCCTCGCCTCGCCACCGTTGCTCCATCGCTTCGCCTAATCCCATTAACGCCGCACGCCTGCATCTTGAGTTGCCGTTCTTGTCGCCGGAGCTTGTTGTTGATGGTGCTTGCAATTCACGTCGTCACAACACTTGCCTGCTTTGGCCAAGGCGTTGGCAATCTCGTCCTTCGATGCTGTCTGTTCGAACTTGCCGACGAGTACTCCCGGAGGCGCGAGTAACACCGTTTGTTGCGTGAGTAACTTCGCGGGCTCGATCTGCATCTGTTGCAGGAACTTGCCCTCAGCCGGATCACTGACTTGCATGGCGTAGTTCACGACGCGGTCTTTGAAGTGGGGATCTGCCTGCAAATCACGTACTGCCGCCGGAGCGATCGTGCTCGGCGCATTGCGAACGCTGATGAGCACGAGCTTGCCTTCTTGCAACGACTTCATGCACTTCATCATCGTCGGCGTGACTTGCGCATCATCGAGGTTCTTGTCCTCGATCTTCTGCGCGAAGATGCCCGTCATGGCACCATTCGGAGCCACAACGATCGTCAGCGGCATGGGTGCTCGGCTGACGTCGTATTTATCGACGAGCGTCTTCTCTGCCGGATTGCCGACTTGCACATAGGTCGCAACGGCTTTGTCGCCGCGTTTCGCCAGTCCGTCTTTGACGGTCTGCGCCATCGTCCGAGTCGCCGGATCATCGCTGCGATAGAAGACCAAGTAGGTGTAACGATTCTGACCAGCAGCTGTGTCGAGCGTTTGCTCGGCCTTGCTGGCTGGACTCGCAGTCGCAACACGCGAGGCAGAGATGCTTCCAACTGCGTTGCTGCCTGATGGCGATTGTGCCAGTGCCAATGAAGAGGCTGCGGCAACGGCCAACACGGCACTCCAAAGCGAACTTTGTGTAAGACGCATTTCGCGATTCCTTTCTGACGGAGAGAAACTGAGGCAACGTGCGAAGAGTTTCCAAAACGCCTCGCCAAGTGATTCAAGACAGACGGACTACTTCGAGTGGTGATCGGATCCATGTGCGGTCGACGAGACCGTCGGGCACGACCGACGCGGCGAATGGTCGAACGACGGCAGTCCCGACGTTGGTACCTTCGTTGATGCCGGAGCGGCTCGATTGAAGAACTGCTCGGTGCGAACGCGCATGTGGTAACGACCGGCGGCCGACGCCTGTTGTGAAGACATCTCAAGGCCACCGAACACCATGAATGCAGCAACCACCATGACGACGATGAGAGACAACGAAGACCGATTTATGGGCATGACATTATTCCTACAGGAGTGAGTGACGGATTTAAGACAGAACCTTCTCAAGCAATTGCTCGGGAGCAGCTCCTGAATGGGAATGGGAATCGTTCGAGTGCTTGCGGCCTTCAAACGCCGAGTTGAACAGCATGTAGAGCACGCGCAGGACAAGCAGAGACATGATCATGGCTCCGAGCACTCCTCCGATGACGACGGTAGCCAGCGGGCGTTGCACTTCGGCTCCCATCCCCGTGCTAAAGGCCATCGGCAGGAAGCCCAATGCGGCGACGAGCGTTGTCATCAAGACGGGCCGCAGCCGCGTGATCGCGGCTTGAGTCACCGCTTCATCGAGCGAGAGTCCTTGCTCGCGCAGTTGCCGCACGTAAGAGACGAGGATCATGTCATCGAGCACCGCCACGCCTGACAGCGCGATGAAGCCGATGCCAGCGGAGATTGAGAATGGCATGTCTCGCAACCACAACGCGAAGATGCCGCCGACCCAAGCAAAAGGGACTCCGGTAAAGACTCGCGTGGCATCCACGAAGTTGTGATAGGTGAAGTACAGCAGCATGAAGATCAGCGCCATCGCGATCGGGACAACGATCATTAAGCGACGCTCGGCACGAATGAGATTGTCGAACTGCCCGGCATACTCGATGCGATAGCGTCCTTGCGGCAGTGTCACCTTCTGCGGCAGCAGTCGTTGCACTTCAGCGACGAAGCTACCGAGGTCGCGGCCTCTCACGTTCGAGCTAATCGTGATTCGTCGTTGGCCCCATTCCCGAGTGATCGTGCTGGGCCCCTCGACAACTTCGATCTTGGCCAGACGCGACAGAGGAATGCGTTCGCCATTAGGGACCGAGATCAGCATCGACCCGATCGTCTCGGGACTGGCCCGATGTTGCTCGGGCAAGCGAACGATGAGCGGGAATCTTAATTGGCCTTCCACGACTTCACTCAGCGGCAACGTGCCGATGGACTGCACCAATTCGAGCACTCGTTGAGCTTGCACGCCGTACCGCGCGATCTGCTCCTGATCGACATCC
>OMIV01000096.1 GCA_900299185.1 Planctomycetaceae bacterium | reverse complement strand
GTCGACATTAGCAACGGGTTTCTGCATGTGGAGTTGGTGGAGTTCAACGTGGCTTTGCTTGAGCACGCTGAAACCCGATTGGCAATTCGACGTCAAGCTCAAGTTGTCTTTGAAATGTGTGACTCGCGCAGGCCAATGGCTGCGATTGGCCATGTCTTTACTCAACCGCCGATCGGCGTGGAGGTTCGAGTATGAAGACCACATTGCAAGAACAAGCGCCCGAAGCGGAAAAGCCACTTGCTAAGAAGCTGGAGTCTCCTCCGTCATCAAGAACGAGGTCGACAGCGGATTTGGTCAAGAAGCAAACTCAGCTTCAACAGCGGAGTTCGCCGATGCTCATGACTCGCTGCGTGGCTGATGTCCCCTCTCAAAAGCTGAACTGGCTTTGGCCTGGATTCTTGCCGCTCGGCAAGCTCAGTTTACTGGCCGGGGATCCAGGGCTTGGTAAGAGTTTTGTCACGTGCGACATCGCGGCGCGAGTTTCGACCGGCAAGTCGTGGCCTGACCAACTTATGGATTCGCAGCCCATCGGCTCTGTCGTTTTCCTCGCGTGTGAGGACGACGTTGCAGACACGATTCGACCGCGACTCGATGCCGCTGGCGCAGACGTGCGGCGGATTCACGTTGTTGACTCGGTTTGCATTGGGGCTCGGCAAAAGGGCTTTGCGTTGGATGCTGACTTGCCTCTGCTTCGCGACAAGCTGACCGAACTTCGCGACGTGCGATTGCTCGTTATTGATCCCATTACCGCCTATTGCGGTCAGACCGACAGCCACAACGGGGCCGAAGTCCGTGCGATGTTGCAGCCGTTGTGTGACCTCGCAGCAGAGCTTCAGTTCGCGGTCGTTGGCATCAATCACCTCAGCAAAGGCGGAGGCGGCAAAGCCGTCTATCGCAGCATGGGTTCAATTGCATTTGCGGCGGCGGCTCGTGCCGTGTGGAACTTCAGCAAGGATGTTGATGACGAAGCGAAGCGGCTGATGTTACCGACGAAGCTCAACTTGGCTGCTGATGCGTATGGGATGAGCTATCGTATTTTCGATGGTCTTGTTGAGTGGGGCGATGCGCCAATCTTCATGTCGGCTGATCAGGCTGAAGCTCAGTTTGACAACCGTGGTGAACCTGCCGTCGACCGCAACGCTGCGAAAGTATGGCTTCAGGAGCAGCTTGTGAACGGTTCAATTTCCTCGAAGCAGGTCCTCGCTGACGGTCGCGAGATGGGATTCAATGCGAAGACGCTTCGCAAAGCTCTTATTGCAATCGGCGGCAGTGCAAGAAAAGACGGATTCACAGGCGGCTGGGTTTGGGAATTGCCGTCGAATGCGTCCGCTATCCCGAGCTTTGATGAAAGTTAATGCCGGAGATTCTGACCGAAGATGGCTGCGAAGGTTCCCAAGATGCCGCACTCTGTGTGTGGGAAACTTCGCCATCTTCGGGCATCTTCGAATTGATGGTATCCAGAACGCTGATCAACTCGATGTTGACCAATAGACAATACAACTTAAGATCGGCTGCATGAAGACCAAACCCATCACCGATCAACTGCGGCAGTTCGTGTTGACTGTCGATCAATCACAAAGGCAACTCGCGATTGCCGCCGAGATCGACCCGGCACTGCTTTGCCGGTTCTTGAAGGGCACAAGCCAACTGAGTTCCGGCAGTCTTGATCGACTCGCTGAAGTGCTCGGCGTGCAACTGGTCGCGATTCAGCCAATCGCGAAGACAACAAGCAAGAAGGTCGCTCAAAAGCGGCGGAAGGAATAGTTACATGGCCTCAATCACCAAGCTCGGCAAGGGCAAGCAACCACCCCGAGCGATCGACTTCGTTGATTCTGCGACCGGCAAACGCAATCGCGTTCGACTCGGAGTCGTGACCTACGACGTTGCTCAACAAGCCAGTCTTCGAATTGAGAAGCTGGTCAGCGCCAAGGCACTCAATCAAGCCATCGACTCTGAGACCGTCGTTTGGCTCAATGGCGTTGCTGACGATGTTCATGAGCGGCTCGCGCGATTTGGTTTGTGCGAACCTCGTCAGCCAGTGGCGTTAGCTCCGACGCTGTCTCAATGGCTCAAGACGCTGTTGGAGCAACGTCAGCACTCGCTGAAGCCTGCGAGCCTTAACCGTCTGCGACAGACGGGAGATCGACTCACAACGCACTTTGGAAGCGATCGTGACATCAGCACGATCACGGCGGCAGACGCGGCGGCATGGCGAGCCAGCATGTCAGCAGAAGGGCTCAGCGAGGCCACGATCCGACTGCATTGCCGAAACGCGAAGACGATCTTCAAGGAAGCGATCGACCAAGAGCACATCAGCAAGAGTCCCTGCGCGAAGCTGAAGAGTTCGGCTATCGCTGCGAATCGAGATCGGTATGTGACGCCTGATGAGACCGCGAAGCTCCTCGATGCTGCTCCGAACATGCAATGGCGGCTTCTGATTGGGCTTGCGAGGTTGGCCGGTTTGAGAATCCCGAGCGAGTCGCACGGTCTGCAATGGGGGCACGTTGATTGGGAGCGCAGACGTCTGCGAGTTTATGCCCCGAAGACGGACTCGACGCGATTCGTGCCGCTCGTGCCGGAGCTTTACGACATCCTGTCCGAAGCCTTCGATCAAGCTCCCGAGCGAGCGACCAACATCATCACGCTGTCGACGAACAATCTGCATCGAGACTTTGAGAACATCATCGCCAAGGCCGGTTTAGTCTCGTGGGATGACCTATGGCAGACACTTCGACGATCAGCCGAAACGATGTTCGCAATGGAGCATCCCCAGCACGCAGTCAGCAAGTGGATCGGTCATAGCATTGCCGTGAGCGTGAATCACTACCTGCAAACGCCTGATTCTCTCTTTGAATCAGCCAGTTCGAAGCCAGTGCTGCGCGCAGCAGAAAGCGCAGCAGTATGCTCGGGAATCGGCTCGCATGTGGTCGCAGAAGGCGCGACGGCTACTGAACAACACTTGGCAACCGGGCAAACAAAAACCCGCATGATGCCAGGACTTGCGGCGTCATGCGGGTCTATGTGTGAACTGGACAGGGCCGGGATTGAACCGGCGACACCAGGATTTTCAGTCCTGTGCTCTACCAACTGAGCTACCTGTCCGAGTCAGAGCGGGCGGGACTATAGGAACGGGTATGGGGCCTTGCAACG
>OMIV01000095.1 GCA_900299185.1 Planctomycetaceae bacterium | reverse complement strand
TCGCGTGGCGTCACTGCGGCAGCGTTGCCTGTTGTCAGTCAAGACTACTTCTCGGATGGCAGCAGCCGCAGCCCGCGTTACTACCAGTTGATCGCCATCAATCGCACAGTTGAAGCGATCTCTCGGGGCCAGAACCGAGTGCTTCTCGTCATGGCGACTGGCACAGGCAAGACCTACACCGCGTTTCAAATCATCTGGCGGTTGTGGAAGTCGAAGGCCAAGCAGCGAATCTTGTTCTTGGCCGATCGCGATGCCCTCATCAAGCAGACCCGCAACGGCGACTTCCGGCATTTCGGCAATGCCATGACTCGCATCGAGAAGCGGCAGATCAACAAGGCGTTCGAAGTCTACTTGTGCCTCTATCAAGCGGTCTCAGGCAATGACGAAGAGAAGAACGTCTATAAGCAGTTCTCGCCGGACTTCTTCGACTTAATCGTTGTCGACGAATGCCATCGTGGCAGCGCGGCGGAAGACTCGGCTTGGCGAGACATCCTGAGCTACTTCGAGTCGGCCACTCAGATCGGTTTGACCGCGACGCCGAAGGAAACGGAAGACGTCTCGAACATCAATTACTTCGGCGAGCCGGTCTACACCTACTCGCTGAAGCAGGGCATCGAAGACGGCTTCTTGGCTCCGTACAAAGTCATCCGCGTCGACATCGACAAGGACTTGCAAGGCTGGCGTCCCGAGAAGGGAAAGCTCGACCGGCACGGAAAGGTCATTGAAGATCGCGTCTACAACCAGAAGGACTTCGATCGCACGCTCGTCCTTGAGCAACGCACAAAGCTGGTCGCCCAGAAGGTGGCTGAGTTCCTCAAGGGCACCAATCGCATGGATAAGACGATCGTCTTCTGCGAGGACATCGACCATGCAGAACGCATGCGAGAAGATTTGGTGAATGCGAGTGGCGAACTTGCCACGAATAACCATAGGTATGTCGTTCGCATTACAGGCGACTCGGAAGACGGCAAGGACGAACTCGAAAACTTCATTCATCCCGAAGAGCCGTATCCCGTCATCGCGACGACATCCGAGCTGATGACGACCGGAGTCGACGCCAAGACGTGCAAGCTGATCGTGCTCGACAAGCGAGTGCAGTCGATGACCAAGTTCAAGCAGATCATCGGGCGAGGCACCCGCATCGACGAAGAGTTGGGCAAGCTCTACTTCACGATCATGGACTTCAAGAAAGCCACCGAACTGTTTGCGGACAAAGACTTCGATGGCGATCCGGTGCAGATCTATTCCCCGACTGGCGATCAGCCGATCGTGCCCGGCGATGACGACGAAGAGACGCCAGAAGACGGCGACGAACCGAAAGACGAAGTTCCCGGACCTGGCCCAGGCATCATCACGGATCCACCCCCAGGCATGGACGAGCCACCGATCGACCAAGGGCCGGGCGGCATCACGATTCCTGAACCGCCAAAGGGTCCGCGCCGAAAGTACGTTGTTGCCGACGTCACCGTCACGGTGGTTGCCGAACGAGTCCAGTACTACGGCCAAGACGGCAAGCTCATCACTGAGTCGTTGAACGACTACACGCGGAAGACTGTGCTTTCGACATTCCAGTCGTTGGACCACTTCCTGCAACGCTGGTCGACGAGTGCCAAGAAGGCCGCCGTGTTGGCGGAGATGTCAGAGCAGGGCATCTTGCTGGAAGAACTTGCGGAGCAAGTTGGCAAGGACTTCGATCCTTTCGATTTGGTCTGCCACGTTGCGTTCGATCAACCGGCACTCACTCGCCGCGAACGAGCCGCCAACGTCAAGAAGCGGAACTACTTCACGAAGTACGGGGACAAGGCCCGAGCCGTCCTTGAAACGCTGCTCGACAAGTACGCGGAAGAAGGCATCGAGCCAATCGAGTCGATGGACGTGCTCAAGGTCCAACCGCTGAATGCGTTCGGCACGCCCTATGAAATCGTCAAGCTGTTCGGCACGAAGGACAGTTATCTCGCTGCCCTTCGCGAACTAGAGGCTGCCTTGTATTCGCAGTCGCAGTAATCTGCGTTACTCCTAACAGCCGGTTCTTTCTGGCAGTCATACAGAGGATGACTTCGATGACCGCTTCGACTTCGACAATGCCTGAACTGAACGCCGTCTACGAGCGACTTACGGACTTAGAGCGGCAGTTTGATGAACTTCGTTCTCAGGTCATGGGAGCTAAGCCACGCGATAAGAATTGGCAACGAACGGCGGGATCATTTCCTCGCGATGAAGCGACTCTCGAAGCAGAGCGACTGGGCCACGAATGGCGGGCTCAGTCTGTCGATTGGGACTCCATCTCGACGCAAACGCCGACTTTGGAGTCATAGCTATGTTGGTGCTCGATACCGATCACATTTCGATGCTCGGGGAATCGTCTGCCGTTGGGCTGCGTCTGCTGACACGGCTCCGGGACGCGCGAGAGCAGGTCGTGACGACGGCGATTACCGTCGAAGAGAGCCTGCACGGTTGGCTTCAATTCATCACTCGATCCAAGACGCCTCAGCAACTGATGTTGGGCTACAGCCGGCTGCTGCAACGTGTCGAGTTCTTCGCCGATTGGACTGCATTGAATTGGGACGAAGCGTCGTCGCAACTCTTCTTCAACATGCGCTCGATCGGTGTTCGAATCGGGACGCACGACTTGCGTATCGCGTCGATCGTGCTTTCCCACGACGCGACTCTACTGACGCGCAATGCAGTCGACATTGAAAGAGTCCCCAATCTGAAGTTCGAGAATTGGCTCGACTAACCCTTCGGCTCCGACACCACTCCTTGAGACACTCATCCCGATGCTGAACTCCGCCACGATCAAGTCCATTCAAGACATCATGCGCAAAGACGCGGGTGTTGATGGTGATGCGCAACGACTCGGCCAACTCACATGGCTCTTGTTCCTGAAGATCTTCAATGACCGCGAAGTCGAGTGGGAGCTGACGACCGACGATTACCGTTCGCCGATCTCAGAAGAGCTGCGTTGGGGTACTTGGGCGAGCGACCCGGAAGGCATCACCGGCGACGGCCTGTTGGACTTCGTCAACAACAAGTTATTTCCGGGACTCAAAGGACTGTCACCGAACACGAGTCCTCGGCATCAAGTCATCCATGATGTCTTCGAAGATGCGTTCCAATACATGAAGAACGGGACGCTGCTGCGGCAGGTCATCAACAAGATCAACGAGAGCCTCGACTTCAATCGCTCGGAAGATCGGCATGTCTTTGGAGACCTCTACGAGCAGATCCTCAAAGACTTGCAATCAGCGGGCAACGCGGGCGAGTTCTACACGCCGCGAGCCGTCACGCAGTTCATGGTCGACATCATCAATCCGCAGTTGGGTGAAGTGGTGCTTGATCCCGCGTGCGGCACAGGTGGCTTTCTGACTTGCTCGATCGAGCACTTGCGGAAGCAGGCCAAGACTCCGGCTGAGGAAGAGTTGTTACAGAAGTCCGTGCGAGGCATCGAAAAGAAGCCGCTGCCGCATCTGCTGTGCGTGACCAACATGCTGCTGCACGGCATCGACGTTCCGACCAACGTGAAGCACGACAACACGCTCGCTCGACCGTTACGCGATTACGGGCCGAAAGATCGAGTCGACTGCATCATCACCAACCCACCGTTCGGCGGCATGGAAGAGGATGGCATCGAAGACAATTTCCCCTCGGCCTTCCGCACGCGCGAGACTGCCGACTTGTTCTTGGTGCTGATTCTGAACCTGCTCAAGCCCGGTGGCCGAGCTGCCATCGTCTTGCCGGACGGCACGCTGTTTGGCGAAGGCGTGAAGACCAAGATCAAAGAAAAGCTGCTGACCGAGTGCAACTTGCACACGATCGTGCGACTACCGAACGGCGTCTTCAATCCTTACACGGGCATCAAGACGAACCTGCTGTTCTTCACGAAAGGCGAGCCGACCAAAGAGATTTGGTTCTACGACCATCCCTATCCACCCGGAGCGAAGTCCTACAACAAGACGAAGCCCATCCGTATTGAGGAGTTCGAGACCGAGAAGAGTTGGTGGGCCAATCGGACGGTCACCGAGCAGGCGTGGCGAGTTGATTTCGCCGCACAATTGGCCGATGCCAAGGCGCGTGCTCAGCCGCATTGGGACGCCGCGAAACAAGCGGAGAAAGACGCAACGCGAGTTTCCGACAGAATCGCTGAACTCAGGCAACAGCGTGACTCGCTTGCCAAAGACTTGCCGAAAAATGCGAAGGCCAAGAATCAACTGCAAACCACGCTTGACGGGTTTGATGACCAAATTGGCGCTGCTAGGTCTGAAGAGGAATCGTTCCGTCGCTTGGCCAAGACCGAGGAGTCGGCGGGGAACAGCATTTACGACGCGATCTTCAACCTCGACATCAAGAACCCGCACGACGCCGGAGTGGCTCAAGCCGACCCCGACGAACTGCTGGCCGACTACCAGCGCCAACTGGCCGAACTCCAGCAAACCCGCGATCGTCTGAAGGACGAACTGATGTCGGCACTCATTAGGACCACTGCGACCGAGGGCTCGGTGCGATGACCGCTGACGAACTGCAAAACGTTCTGCTGGAACTGAAGTCGCTGCCTGCCGAGACGGAGTGGGTTGAGTTCAAGGTCAATGATCCCGGCGAGGTCAAATATCCCGAGATCGGCGAGTACTTGTCGGCCATTGCAAACTCGCTGGCGCTGGTGCGCCGCGAACGGGGCTACAT
>OMIV01000094.1 GCA_900299185.1 Planctomycetaceae bacterium | reverse complement strand
TCATCTGCCTAACGCACAACCTGCTGAAACTGTTCCGCGCCCAAACGGCCTAACCGGCCCCCGCCCCGACAAAATGTCCGCCAATATCAACCTACTCGGACAGGCTCCTAGGCCGATCGTCGCTGAGACATCGCTCGGAATCTGAGCCAAGTTCCGCTGACGCGGCCTTCCGGTCATTTGCGGCGTGCCATTCTTTCGATGCATCCGGTTGCCTCCCGGCAGAGTGGCCTCGTTCCGAGTCGTGAACTCGCTTCGTGCTTTCTGCGGCGAGTCCAGCCGAGGTGCCTTTGCGACTTCCGTCACTCAGAGATTCGAGACGACGTCTCACGGTCCTTGGATTCGCACCTATGACGTATTCGCCGCGCACGTTGTTGCTGTCAGAAATCTTCCCACCAATGACTGGCGGCAGTGGCCGTTGGTTTTGGGAGATCTATCGTCGCATGCCGAGGTCACAGTTCACGATCGCAGCTAGCCACGGGCCAACAGCATCTGAACTGGATCGAACTCACAATCTCGATGTCGTGCGATTGCCTTTGACACTCACAGATTGGGGTATGACTTCGCCGTCTTGCTTGGCGGCATACTGGCGAGCTTTCTGGTCGGTGGCCCACGTCGTCAAAGATCGAGGCATTGAGAGAATTCATGCCGGTCGGTGCGTGCCATGTGGTTGGATCGCCCTGGGACTCAAGCAACTCTATGGCATTCCTTACGACTGCTATGTGCATGGAGAAGATGCCAACGCAGCGTCATCGGGCGCGGCCGACGGCGTGCTTTCCAGTCGCCAACTGCGACTGATGACCAAGCTGGTGCTTAAGAATGTCGATCGAGTGATCGCCAACAGTCGCAACAGTGCTCGCATCGTGCGCGACCAATGGGGAGTGCCTGCGGAGCGCGTGCAGTTGCTGCATCCGGGGTGTGATACGAATTACTTCGTGCCGGTGCCAAAGTCGCGCGAGATTCGCGATCAACTCGGCTGGGGTGGACGACCTGTGATCGTCACTGCGGGCCGACTTCAAAAACGCAAAGGGCAGGACATGGTGATCCGAGCCCTCGCGACGATTCGCCAAGCGATCCCTGACGTGCTGTTTGCGATCATCGGCGATGGTGAAGAACGCGAGTCTTTGAAAGCTCTGACCATCGCTGAAGGGCAGCAAGACCATGTGCTCTTCATGGGCAAAGTCAGCGATGAAGAGCTGAAGCAGAGCTACCAGCAAGCGGACTTATTCGTGCTCGCGAATCGGCAAATAGGCACCGACATCGAAGGCTTCGGCATGGTGCTGCTCGAAGCTCAAGCCTGTGGCACACCCGTTGTGGCGGGAGCATCGGGCGGTACTGCCGAGACCATGCATCAAGGCGAGACCGGTTACGTCGTTCCGTGCGATGAGCCCGATGAACTCGCGGCGTTGTTGATTCAACTGCTGAGCAACCCAGCTCGACTCGCCGCGATGGGCAAGGCTGCGCGGGCGTGGGTGGAAGAACAATTCGATTGGGAAGTGCTGGCTCGGCAGGCAAAAGGAATGTTTGGAGTGCATGACAGAGACGAACGGACTGAGCGAACCAAACACGGATCGAAGCCGGAGAAGAAGTCCTTGGTCCTTAGTCATTAGTCCGTTGCAACGAACCAAGGACTACTGACCACGGACCACGGACCAATCACCATGAAATCAGTTCTCAAACTCATCATCGACTTGCTGGCGAAAGCGATCGTGCTTCCGGCGGCGCTGCTGTGTTGGCTCGGCATCGCAGTTCTGGGAGCAGACAAAGCGTTTCCGGGATGGTCGCAGTTCTTCAGTCTCATCCCTGGTCTGACCGGCGTTTATTTGCGACGCGCGTTCTACAAGCTCGTCCTGCCTCGTTGCGGCGACGGAGCCTGTTTGACGTTCGGCACGTTGATCTCTCATCCCAGCGCCAGCCTTGGCCGCAGCGTTTATGTCGGTGCGTACTGCTCGCTGGGAGCCATTGATGTGGGCGATGACGTTTTGATTGCATCGCATGTCTCGATCATGAATGGCAGTAGCCAACACGGCATCGCGCGACTAGATGTGCCAATTCGCGAACAACCAGGGACCTTCGAACGAGTCTCCATCGGTCGCGATTCGTGGATCGGCGAACGATCAACGATCTGCGCCAACATTGGCGAGCATTGCGTGATCGGTGCCGGTGCCGTCGTGACGAAACCCATTCCGGACTACGCCATCGCGGTCGGTGTTCCGGCTCGAGTTATCCGCTTTCGCAACGAACCCAACACACCCGACGACCGACTGAAGTTGGCCGAGCAATTGATCGAGGTGTTTTGAGGTTGGTCAATTGTCCGTTTTCAGTAGTCCGTGGTCCGTTGCTTGCCACTGACCACTGACGACGGACCACTGACCAAGAACCAAGAACGACTCACCAAGCACCCAGAACTCCGAACAAACTCTTCCCCTCGGACTCCCCACCATGTGCGGCATCACCGGCATCGTCTATCGCGATTTGAATCGACCAGTCGACCGAGCTGTGTTGAAAGCTCAGGCCGATGCGATCGCTCATCGCGGCCCAGACGCCGAAGGCTTTTATCTGTAACCTGGTGTCGGGCTGGCGCACCGGCGACTGTCGATCATCGACTTGGAAGGCGGCAAGCAACCGCTTGGTAATGAAGACGGCTCGGTGCAGATCGTCTTCAACGGCGAGATCTACAACTATCAAAGCCTTCGTCAGCAGCTCGTCAAACGCGGCCATCATTTTCAGACGCACTCCGACACTGAAGTCATCGTGCATCTCTATGAAGAGTTCGGCGGAGATTGCTTGAAGCATCTGCGAGGCATGTTTGCGTTTTGCATCTGGGACGCTCGCAAACGCCGGGTCTTTATGGCTCGTGATCGAGTTGGCATTAAGCCGCTGTTCGTGAAGATCGACGGCGAGAAGCTGCTCTTCGGCTCGGAACTCAAAACGATCTTGGCTCATCCCGGCACGCAGCGCAATCTCGATCCGCTGGCGCTGGATGAATTCTTCCACTACGGCACGGTGCCGGGGACTCGTTGTGTCTTCAAAGGCATCGAGAAGTTAGGGCCGGGGCAGTCACTGACGTTGGATGTCGGCACTTGGACCGCGCGGCGCGACACTTATTGGCGGCTGCGATTTGATGTCGATCAGCGACTCACCGTCGAAGACTGGGAACATGCGGTTTACGACAAGCTGCGCGAGACCGTGCGCATTCACATGGTTGCTGACGTGCCCGTGGGATCGTTCCTCAGCGGCGGCATGGATTCGAGTGTCGTGACCGGATTGGCCTTCGAATCGGCGCGAGTGCCGCTGCAGACTTTCTCCATCGGCTTTAAGGAATCGCGCTTCAACGAACTGCCGTATGCTCGCCAAGTGGCCGAGCACTTCGGGACGGAACACGTTGAGGAAGTCATCTCGGCAGATACCGCTTGGCTGCTGCCCGAACTCATGAAGTACTACGACGAGCCCTTCGCGGACTCGTCGGCGATTCCGACGTATCTCGTTTCGCAGTTGGCGGCCAAGCACGTGAAAGTCGTGCTGTCGGGAGACGGCGGCGACGAAGCACTCGGCGGTTACTCGCGTTATCAGCATGACCTCAAGGAAGCGGCCCTGCGCAGCCGCATTCCCGAGCCAGTACGCGAACTGGTGCTGGGCACTTTGGCGGCGTTCTGGCCAAAGGCCGATTGGCTGCCGAGACCTCTGCGACTCAAGACGCTGTTTACCAATCTGTCTTTGGATGCCGACGACGCTTATGCGAACACGCTCAATCTGTGCCGCCAACCGTGGCGATCGCGATTGATCTCGGCCGATCTGCAAGACGCGATCGGCGACCATAACTCGGGACGTTCGGCGTCGGATGCTTATCGTCGAGGTGGCGGCGATCCGCTGTCCGGCATGATCGCATCCGACATGGCGACCCTGTTGCCGGACGATTACCTCGTGAGGGTCGATCGCGCCAGCATGGCTCAAGGTTTGGAGGTGAGACCGCCACTGCTCGATCACGAGTTCCTCGAACTGTGTGCTCGCATGCCGTCGAACCTGAAGATCCACAACGGCGAAACCAAATGGTTGCTGCGTCAGATCTCCAAACGAATGTTGCCCGAGTCGATCCTCAATCGTCCCAAGCAGGGTTTTGAGATCCCCGTGGATGGCTGGTTGAGAGGACCGCTGCAACCGTTGTTCGAAGAGGTTGTGCTGTCGCCTAACGCGGCTGTGGCACCGCTCATCAATCAACAACAAGCAGCGAGGATGTTGGCCACGCATCGGCAAGGAGCCGGTCGTCATGGCACAACGCTGTGGCAATTGCTGTCCCTGTCCTGCTGGGCTGATCGCTACTTGAAAGAGTCTGTACCCGAGCCGGAAGCACCGCCGGTGATCAATGTCACCACCCCACCGCTGGGAGCCATCGCTCCGCAGATCTCCGTCGAATGTTGAACCTGAAGCACGCTCACCGTCTGACACCAACTCTCCCCTCGCCCCCCCTGGGGAGAGGGGCCGGGGGTGAGGGGCAACCAAGGACAGACTGCGAGACCAAGACAAAATTCGGAACCATCCATCGCCTGCTTGATTCCTGAAGGCTGCCCACCAGTGGCAGCTCCGCACCCCTAACCCCTCTCCCCAGACGGGCGAGGGAAAGCAAATCTCGACTCGCTCCTAGGCTCCACCTGGGAACCAAAGTCCGAACGCAGAAAGGCGGCACAGCCGCGACTTCCAGATGACTCGACCAACTGTTTGCCAAGTTCTGCATAGCCTCGGCATCGGAGGCGCTGAAGTCCTCGCGGCTGAGATCGCGCGACGCTTGAGCGATCGCTATCGCTTTGTGTTTGCGTGCCTCGACAGCTTGGGGACGTTCGGTAAGCAGTTGGTGCGCGAGGGCTTCCGAGTTGAAGTACTCAATCGGCAACCGGGGCTCGACTGGCGCTGCGCGTTTCGGCTGGCGAAGTTTCAGCGTGAAGAGCGAGTGGCTGTGACTCACGCTCACCAATACACGCCGTTCTTCCAAGCATTGCTGGGGCGTCTCTCGTACCGACGACCGCCAATCGTCTTTACCGAGCATGGTCGGCATTACCCCGATCAACGCAGCAGCAAGCGAGTGCTCTTCAATCGTTCGCTCATTCGCCAAGACGATCGCTTCTTCGGAGTCGGCCATGCCGTCAGCGCGGCGTTGATTGCGAACGAAGGCTTGCCCGAACATCGAGTCGAGTGCATCTACAACGGTGTTGATCTCGCTCCCTTCGCGGCGGTCGCGCAGCACGAAGCGTTGCGAACCGAAGTTCGTCGCGAGCTTGGCCTGACTGCGAATGAGTTTGTCGTTCTGCAGGTCGCGCGACTTAATCCGCTGAAGGATCATCTCACGGCTTTAAGAGCGATTGAACGTCTCGCCGCGCGAGGCATACCCGCGAAGTTGGTGCTGGCCGGTGATGGCGAAGAACGCTCGAAGATCGAGGACTTCGTGAGCAGTCACGGTTTGGCTCAACGAGTGGTTTTGCTCGGTGCTCGACGCGACGTGCCGAGGCTGATGGCGGCGGCAGATGTGTTCTTATTGTCGAGCATCAGTGAAGGCATCCCGCTGACGTTTATCGAAGCAATGTCGGCCGCGCTGCCGATCGTGGCGACGGATGTTGGCGGATGCGCCGAAGTCGTCCTGCATGGCGAAACCGGTTGGCTGGCACCGGCTCAAGACGACAACCAACTCGCCTCGCATCTGGAATCACTGCAACGTGACTCGCTTCAACGGCGTCAGTTCGGATTGGCCGGAGCGGCTCGCGCACACGAACTGTTTTCACTCGATCGAATGCTGGCCGAGTACTCCGCCGTCTACGACAGCTTGCTTGGTCAGCGTTCAATTGCCTTGAGTACTCCGGCTGCGACGGAGCCCTCAAGTCCGCGGCACAACGCACTCTCATTAAATCAACTGGAGCGTGAAGTTCGGCCATCGCGAGAAGACTCCTCACCAGCGGCGTCACTCACGCGAAGTCCGCACTGACGGAAGCTCGAATCTTCGACTCAGCCAAAGTTTCGGGTGGCACGCCCAGAGCGTTTAGCGATGGCCGTGAAGCATTATCACAAGAAAGCCACGCCCTTCCCGATGGTCAGGACGTGCCACCCGGAGACACGGCTTTCAATACGCATCTGCATGTTACTCGTCTGCGAAAGACCTCTTCATGAATCTGACACTCGAACCAACAACGCTCACGAAGCCAGCTATGCTGGGCCGCAAGCTCAAGCTGTTGGCGATCACCAGCGAGCTGCCGTGGCCGCTCAATACCGGCGGGCATTTGCGAACCTTTCATCTGATGAAGTCGCTCGCCAAACGATTCGACGTGCGACTGATTGCCGGTGTCGATGCCGCTGATGACGCCGGCGTGAAGGTCTTGCATGAGCACGGCATCAACGTGCGACCGGCCGTTAATCCGCCGCGCACGAAGCTGGCCGAGATTCGTCGCATCGCGAAGGCGGCGCTGAAGTTCGAACCCTATGTCATGTTCCATCGCCACAATCGTCCGGCGGTTCGAGCGGCTGTGATGGAAGAGTTGCGACATGACTCTCCCGACGTGGTCTACCTCGATCACGTTGATCCGTTCGCCTTCCGACCGTTGTTCCCGCGTGCGACGATCATCACCGACTTGCACAACGTGTATTCCAAGTTGACGGCCCGCGTGGCCGACGAACGAAGAGGGCTGGCACACTGGTACTTGTGGCGTGAAGCCAAGTTGCTCGAACGAGTCGAACGATCCATAGCGCGGCAGTCGGCGGCATTGATGACGGTCTCGGCGGAAGAGCAATCCGAGTTCGCCGCATTGGGCAATCAACACGTGCATCTGGTGCCCAATGGAGTCGACTGCTCGGCGTATTCACATCTGCCAGTTGGCCGGAAGGCCGACCGTCCCGTGCTGCTGTATCTCGGCGCGTTGTCGTGGCAGCCCAATGCAAAAGCTGCCGACTTCTTGGCTTGCGAAGTGATTCCGGTCGTGCGGCAACAACATCCAGACGCGGTGTTGAAGTTAGTGGGACGCAATCCCGGTCCCGAGGTTCTCGCGCTGCGCGATCTCCCCGGAGTTGAGGTGCATGCCAACGTGCCTGACGTCGGCGTGTATCTGGCCGAGGCTACCTTGTTGACGGTGGCTCTTGATTCCGGCGGCGGTACGCGATTGAAGATCTTGGAAGCGTTCGCGGCTGGCTTGCCGGTCGTCAGCACTCCTGTCGGTTGTGAAGGCATCGACTGCCAGCACGGTCGCGAGTTGTGGATCGCTGATCGCGACAAGTTTGTACAAGCCGCTCTCGACGCGCTCTCCGCTCCGCAGCTTGCTGCCGAGTTCGCCGAACGAGGCCGTCAATTGGCGCTCGCTCAATACGACTGGTCGGCCATCGGAGAACGAGCTTGTGAAGCCGTTGAGCAAGCGGCGACGGTGGATGTTTTATGACACAGCGGCAATGCAATCGCACCGAGTCGTTAGGAAGTCTCCGACCGAACCGTAGCTGAAGTCGTCAGACTTCAGTCTTGGTATTTCGCCCCGAAGGGGCAGCCAGAAGTTAGCCCAGGGCAAGCGACCATCGGGAGCGCTGCCCTGGGTAATGTTGAGAGCGATTACTAAAGCCCCGAAGGGGCTTAATGCCAATGCGTCTTATTCCCTCGCTGACGCTTCGAGTTTCTTGGGTCTGAGATCAATTCACCGCAATCCAAATATCGATCAACAACACTCAGAAAGAACGGCATGGCGCGATCGCTCATTGCTTGGCTTCGCTGGCCGGTAGCGCTTGGCATTATCGCGTTGATGTTCTCGCAACATCGCGAAGGCTTCGACCGGATCGCTCAGCGGGACCTCTTATGGTCTTGGGCTATTGCGGCTGTCGGTCTGCGGAGCTTCTCTGTTGTCTTGGGATGCTGGCGTTGGTGGATGCTGGTGAGAGCTCAAGACATCCCGTTCGCGTTTCGAGATTCACTCCGCATCGGCTGCATGGGCAACCTCTTCAACCTGATCGTGCCCGGTACGGTTGGAGGAGATCTTACAAAGGCGGTGTTGATCGCTCGCGAGAAGCCTGAAGCCAAAACCGTCGTCACGACGACGGTGATCCTCGATCGAGTGCTCGGTCTTCTGTGCTTGGTGTTGCTGGGCTTCTTGATGTCGCTGGCCAATCCGCTGTTGTGGCGACGTCCCGAGTTAGCTCCGGCGCTCTTGTTGTTGGCTGGTGGAACGCTCGCCGGCGCGATCGGTTTTGCCATCGTGCTCCATCCGGCGGTACTGACTTCCAAACTGCTGCGAGCTGGACTCAAGCTGGTTGGAGTTGATGTTACATCACCAGCGGAACAATCCGGTGGGCAGTCGCAGACAACGCTAGCGAGGATCGTCTCACAATTGCTTGGTGCGGTCCGCCTCTATCAAGCACGCAAACGAGTGTTGCTCGCTGCGGTGTTGATGAGCTTGGTGATTCACGCCGCGAATGCGACCTCGTACTTTTGTTGCACTGCGGCGCTCCTGCTGACGGCGGAAGCGCCGAGCTACACGACTCATCTTGTCGTTGTGCCCGTGGCCGAAGTCGCGGCGTCGGTGCTGCCGTTGCCCGGTGGAATCGGTGCTCGCGAGGGCGCGTTGCAGGTGCTCTTCACTGCGTGCGGAGAGGTTGCGAATGCCGACTCCGCACGTAACGCCGGGTTCTATACGGCAGTGGGATACAGCCTCGCGTCTGTGGTCTCGGCGTTGATCGGAGGACTTGTTGCGCTGAGTCTGAAACCCGCTGATGAAGCCACAACTCGTCAACGCCTGAAGCCTCAACCCGCACCTTGTTAAGAGGCCGAACAATCAGCGAGATCGCATCGTCGTCGCGGCTTGCGATTAATGTTCGAGCAGCACTGGCACTCGCAGCTTTTGCAACATGTTCTGAGTGACGGATCCGAAGAAGAACTCACGCACTGAACCGCGACCGAACGCACCCATGACGAGCAGTCCGGCGTTCGAGCGTTGAATCGCTTCGATTAATTGATCGGCAATGTCTTTGACCAAGACTTCGGGATGGCAGTTTGCTGACACACCTTGCCGACGCAAGAAGTCCATCGCACTGACCGATCGAGCGGCGGCGGTGCCGTATTCGGCATGCAAGCACACGACATGCAGATGGCGATTCGTCAGCAATCCGGAATGCACCAAAGTGGCCAGCGCGCGAGCCGCTTGAAACGAACCGTCATACGCCATCACGACGTTGGATCCGCTGACGGGTTCGGGTGGAACAACCAACGTCGGTCGCGCGTTGTGCTTCAGGATGTCGTGCAGCAAAGACCGATCTGCCGCATCTCCGCTTTGAGAATGTCCGCAGATCAAAACGTCGAATCCCAAGGCTGCTCGCGACAGCTCGCCGACGGTATCGCCTTCATACGACAACGATTCACAACGTACTCCCGCAAGCTGGCAGGCCGATGCGAACTCGTGACCGACCGACACTGCGATCTGCCGTGCTGCTTCGAGTTGTTGGGCATCTCGTTCGGCTTTAAAGGCTCCAGCTCCCAGAGGCACGGCTTCACCTTGTGACAGTCGATCGGCATCGACGACCGACACACCGCCCAACTCCCAATTGAAAGACTTGGCGAAGTCGACTGAGGCAGAGATGACCGAGCTAGCTCGATCAGGTTTCAGAGCAACCAAAGCGGATCGAAACATGATTCAGCGTCCTCAATAAGAATGGCCCAGCCGGTGATGCGCGGTGTTTGCGAGGAGTCCAAAGCATTGGCTCACTTCGAGCCATCCTCGCAACACCACATGAGCCTAACAAAAAATCCCGCCGTTGACTGATCGAGACAACGGCGGGACTTCACGGCAAATCAGTTCGTTAGACGAAGTTCGTCTTCGCGGACCTATGTCTCTTCTTGAACGGGGTTCGTCAGGCTGCCGATCTTTTCGATTTCGATCGTGACCGAGTCACCGTGCTTCAAGAAGACGGGGGGCTTACGAGCGAAGCCGACTCCGTGCGGAGTGCCCGTCAGAATGACGGTGCCAGGATCGAGCCGTGTGCTGGCACTGAGGAACTCAATCAGAGTGGGCACGTCGAAGATCATGTCATCGGTATTCCAGTCCTGCATCGTCTCGCCATTGAGGATGGTCTTGATCTTCAGGACGTTTGGATTGGGGATCTCATCGGTCGTGACCAGGACCGGACCGAGCGGACAAAACGTGTCGAACGTCTTGCCTCGGCACCATTGGCCGCCACCGCCATTGCGCTGCCAGTCGCGAGCACTGACGTCGTTCGCGCAGGTGTAGCCGAGGACATAGTTCAGCGCGTCGGCCTTCGACACGTTCTTGCACGACTTGCCGATGACGACGGCCAACTCGCATTCGTAGTCGACCGAGTCGCTCCGCAACTTGCGTGGCAACAAGATGGGATCGCCGGGGTTCTGCACGGTGCTGGGCACCTTCATGAACAGCACGGGATGTTCGGGAATGGCCTGCTTTCCTTCTTCAGCATGCTTGCGGTAGTTGAGCCCAATGCACATCACAGCGGCAGGCTTAAGCGGAGCCAGCAAGCGAGTAATCGTCGCGGGCGTGCCGGTGTCTTTCAGGCTGCCAAACAAGTCGCCTTCCAACAGCGTCGTGGTGCCGTTGGCATGCTGATTACCCAATCGAACAGCCCCCGAAGGGTCAGTGAAACGAACGATTTTCATGGATTTGTTCCTACAGAATGTTGAAGTGGAAACTATTCGAAGTCGGCTTTACGACTGTCAAAGCCCAGCTCTGCGTAGAGTTCGCGGAGTCGGACCATATCGGCGTCATTGAGGTTGAGACATCGAATCGTCGCGCGGCGACATGAAGTCTTGCCGGAAATGAGATGTGGCTCATCAACCGACCATTGAAAGTGATCGTGCCAGTCTTAAAGTCGCGGGTTGAATAACGGCACGACCAATCCAGTCTGTTGGTCCAGCGCTTCGACTCGGTCGAGTTTCGCTCCGTTACAAGCAGGGCAAGCAAAGGCCAGTTTGAGTCGACTGTTTTGCCACCACGGCTGCTCGGCTGAATGTGATCAATCTCAAACCCGCCAACTTGAAACTGACAAGTTAAGAGACAGTACTCACATCGGCCTTTGGCACGCTCACGGACGAACGTTCGCAATGAGTGAGAAATTGAACTCAAGGTGTCGCCACCAAGTCTGGCACCGCTTCTCGCAGTCGATGTAACGCGACGGCAGCTTCTGCTTTTTCCAGGGTGCGGCTTTTCCAAAAGTTGACCAACGCGAGGTACTCATCGCGTTCGGCTGCTTCGAGTGCGTCTTTACGTTCTCCGAGGAGTCGCATTCGCATAGCGACGGGTTCAGGTAATTCGGACTCGGCTAACTGACGCAGTGCGGACATCGATCCTTCGAGTGCCTTCAGAAGTCGCGGCGCGAGAATTGTCGGTTCAGACATGGTGATTACTCCGAATTCTCGTAACGGGTGACTCTCAATGTCGACCGCTTGCAATCCTGTCAGCGTTGGACGGTCACGATCAATTGGGCGGCCGACGTTGAGTGTCAATCTAAGGCAGGATTTAGCCTGCTACTTCACGATCCGATAGATGCCTTTGCCACCGGCGGAGGGCGTGGTCACAAAGCTTTCGCCTTGCTCGTCTTCGCCGAAGGCCAGAACGGGCAAGCCGGACCACGGGATCGACATGTTGCGGATCACCTTGCCGGTCGATTCGTCGTACTGCAGAGCCCACAGCTTGCCGCTGACGTAATCACCATAGAGGTAATGCCCAGCCAGTTCGGGCAGCTTCGAGCCGCGATAAACGTGACCTCCGGTGATCGACTTGCCGATGCGATGGTCATATTCCCAAATCGGGCCGACAAGGCTCTTCTCATCTTTGGCCGGGATGTTGTTGAAGGACAGAGTGCCTTCGCGAACGCTCCAGCCGTAGTTGCCACCCTTCTTGATGATGTCGATCTCTTCGAGCAGGTCTTGGCCAACATCGGCCAGCCACAAGCTGCCGGTCTTGCGATCAAAGGTCAGACGCCACGGGTTACGAATGCCATAGGCAAAGATCTCGGGTTGCACGCCTTGCTCAGCGACGAACGGGTTGTCCTTCGGCACGGCGTACTGCTTGCCATCATCGCGGTGATCAACATCGATTCTGAGAACGGAACCCATGAAGGACGTGCGAGCCTGACCTTGCTTCTCGGGATCGTTGCGGCCTCCTCCATCACCCATGCCGATGTAGAGCATGCCGTCGGGACCAAACGCCATCGGGCCGCCGTTGTGGTTCGAGAACGGCTGCTTGACCGTCATCAACTTCTCTTCGCTGCTGATGTCGGCTTTGTCCTTGTCGTTGGCCGAGACCTTAAAGCGCGACAGATACATCGTCTGCTTGGCGGACTCGGTGTTGTACATTGCAAAGAACTGACCGTTGGTCTTGAAGTTCGGATGGAATGCGAATCCCAAAAGACCTTCTTCGTCGTCCTTCTTGAAGTGATGCACGCGGTCGCGCAGGTCTGCAAAGAGCTTGGCTTTCTTGGCTGCGGGATCGTTTGGCAGAACGTGAATCATGCCGCTCTGATCGATGACGAAGATGCGGTTCGAACCGTCGCCAGCATGAGTGATTTGAATCGGACGCAGCGGGGCGTTTGGTTTGCCGTTGTCATCGACTGGAGCCCAGCCTTCCCATTCGACATCGGGAAACGCCAACTCGGTCTTCATTGCGAGCGTGCCGTCGATGGGCTCCTTGGCGTTGCCCTTCTCATCGAGCGTTCGAACGCGAATGTTGCGGAAGGCCACTTCGTTGCCGTGGTCTTGCAAGCAGATGTGCCCGGCCTTGGCTTTGCCGAACTGCTCCATCTTGGCGAACTTGCTCTTGGCAACGCGCTCATTCCAATCGCTGCTGCCTTTGACGAACTTGTAGTAGCTGACTCCATTCATGCAGACCTCGCCGTCGGTCGGCGTGACTCGCAGATAGAGATGGTTCCACTGACCGGCAGGTCGCGTTGCGTCGTCGACATCAACGCCCTTGTAGCCAACCTGCTGCTCGAAGCGGATCGCCCATGCGGGCTTTTGAGGCGTGTAGAGCTGGTACAGCCAACCGGCCTTTTGAGGGTCGTGCCCGTCGACGTTGTCTTGAATCTGAACTTCAGGACCGGAGTGCCACGGAGCACCGCCGTCTTCGGTCACGTGAAACATCAGGCCGCTGTTGCCGCCCTTAGAGATCTTGTATTCGAGCTGGATTTCGAAGCTGCCGAATTGCTCGGCAGTCACAATGTCGCCCGCGCCTTTGTCTTTGCGAACGAGTGCTCCGTCTTCAACGACCCAGCCGTCCTTGATCTTGTCGGACTTGTAGTTGCGCCAGCCGTTGGTCGACTTGCCATCGAACAGCAACTTCCATCCGGAGCGTTGCTCGGCTTGAGTGAGTTGATTGCTCTCGTCAGCAGCGAACATCGCCGACGGTGCCGCCAAACCAAATGCTGTCAGCGCCAGGCAAGCACTTAATCGAGCCAGCTTTTTCATGGTGATCCTTATGAAGAGGAGAAGAGGAACAGCGTTCAAGACGGCGGAGAGTAGAGAGTGACTCTCTGGCGTCACACTGCTCGGCAGGTCTTCGCGCTGTTGGCCTCGCGGGCTCTCTTCATTGTCGGATCACTTTCGCAAGCCTCGCTCTCGCAGCAGCGAGTCCGCCCACTTCTCGTCTTCTGGCGAAAGCGGAGGCTCGGGCGGCAACTGATAATTGATGTTGCTGTAACGGCCCTTGCGAATGGCGTCGTCAACGAGCACCTGAAGCTGCAAGGCGACATCGTGATCGTGTCGACGCAGAGGGATGGGAATCGAAGGCAATGGATCGCGCAGTGGCATCGGAAACATCTCGGCACGGTCCGGCACGAGTACTCGTCGCACGCAGCAGCGATAAGGACCGCGACATTCCGTTGGTACTCGCGGCCAATCAATGGCGAGCACAAACAACCCATCGCGGAGCAGGTCCACTTCGACAAGATTGATGCCGCCGTCGAGATACCGTTCTTGCTTGCGGCGGTACTGGTCGCGGCCTCGTCCGAGCTTGTTGGCGGGACTCAGAAACTCAATCGCCGTAATGACGCGAGCACCGTCGCTGATATCCACAATCTCGATGTGTCGCTCAGTCGGCCGTTCTTGAAGCGCGATATAGACCGGCGTTGCGACAGCAATTCCGCCGGGATGTGACTCGGCGTCATAGGACCACTCATTGCGTTCCACGATGCGAGCATCGGGATAGGCGACACTGACCGAGTCTTCGTCGTCGCCCGCGACCGAAACGCTCTCTTCAACTCGTGCCTGAAGCCCCTCAGGAAGTTGCTCATTGATCTGGTCTCGCGAGTAGATCACCAGACTCGAGTGGACGTCACCCCACGAGGCTTCGAGATAAGGATTCATGCCGGGAAAGGGGTTCTTGGCCATGAGGCACTCCGAGGCTGTGAACTGCTGAAGATCGACGTGCTTCAACGTTCGAACGTTGTCATCGAGCTGCGCTGCAACTCTGCGACGCCGTGCTTGATTGAATGTCTCGCTGTGATCGCCGTCAATCCGGTCGAGTTATGAAGCGTCGAATGGGCAGCGTGAAGTGCATGTCGCCGGAACGTGATGGAGCGAACTCCTGACGTCGCGTTATTGCTTGTCGCGTCGTTGAGTGAGTCGATCAACGACCGCTCGCAGTCGTTCGCGTTCTTGTTCCGAGTTGAATTCGGTGAGCACTCGCGAGCGAGCGGCAGCTCCGATGCGCTGACGTTCTGAATCAGGCAGGCTCAGCACTTCGAGGATTGCTTCACCGAGCCGATGCAGTTGTGACTTCGAGACGATGAATCCATCGCGACCGTGTTCGATCATCTCCGGCATCCCACCAGCGTCACTGGCGATGACGACTTTCTCACAGGCCATCGCTTCCAAGACGGCGTTCGGCATGCCGTCCCAAACCGACGGCTGCAAGCAAACGTCGCACAACCTCACATGCTCGGCGACGTGGGTGGGATCATCGAGATGGCCGGTCACTCGGATGCGACTTACGGCTTCGGGTTCGACGATCTCGAACGTCGAGATCTCGGATTGCTCGCGCGGTCGCACGTCTCCAATAACCAACAAGCAGGCGTGTCTGCGACGTCGAACTTCGGCCAACGCGGCCAGCAAAAAAGACAGTCCCTTCTTGTGCCGCAGTTCTCCACAAAAGCCGAGCACCGCTTCATCGGGCGCAATCCCCAAACGCTCTCTCAAAGAAGTAGTCTCTGCGGTCTCAGCGTTGGCTTCGCAGTGTTCATCGGCTTGAAGAGATCTCGGAGCAAAGACTTCAGCATCCACAACATTGGGGAGCACGACGATCTCATGCTTCGACTTCACACCAAGAATCACTCGCACTTTATGAGCGAGGTCACGAGAGACAGTGGTGATGAGATCGGCTCGTTCGAGCGTCCATTGCAGACGCGCGAAGTCGCCCGGCGGAAACATCAGTCGGTCAATGTCGTTGCCGCGAGCACTCACTGTTGATGGCAGGCCGCTGAGTCCTGCAAAGAGCACCGCCAAGAAACCCGCCGGGTTTAAGTAGTGGCCCCAAACGAACTCGAATTGGAAACGCTGGTGTAGCCATTCCAACACATTGAGCGAATGCTGCTGCGAGAGATCCCAATTGGCGAATAGGCCCATACGATGCACCGTCACTCCGGAGATGACTTCCGATTTCAGTAGGCCCGGTTGCAGAGTTCTGGTCCAAGCCAACACATGCACGTCGCGTCCAAGGGAACTCAAACTGCGAGCGGTCCGTTCGGCACTCCGAGCGACTCCTCCTAAGTCGGGTGCATAGCGTTCGGTGATCAGCAATAACGCGGATGAGCCGGGCACGTTGAAGATCCTTCTCAGAAAACAAAACAGTGAGAGAGCCGTCTCACGTCAGCGACTTTCACGCCAGAACAACCGCATTCAGAGAGACGAGTTATGCCGCAGCACTTTCAGTTCGCTCCGTCTGCTCGACCGCAACGTAGCGTCATCGCCGCTCTGTTGATGGTTGTAGCAAGTCTTACGATCGCGTCAGTCGCCGAAGCCGCCGAGCGCATGAACGTGGTCGTACTCTATGCCGATGATTGGCGGCACGACACGTTGGGTTGCGCGGGTCATCCGATCGTCAAGACACCGCGACTTGATCAGCTCGCCAAAGACGGCATGCGGTTCACTCATACCTGTGTCACGACTTCCATCTGCGGAGTCAGCCGCGCGACTCTGTTTACGGGACAATGGATGTCGCGGCACGGCAATCCAGCCTTCCTGGAGTTCAAGACACCGTGGGCCGAAACCTATCCGGGACTGCTGAGGGCTGATGGTTATTGGGTTGGCCATGTGGGGAAGTGGCACAACGGAAAGTTTCCTGCTGAGCATTTCGACTTTGGTCGTTCTTACTCAGGTAAGCACTTCATCAAGGACAAGGATGGCTCCGAGATCCACGTCACGAAGAAGAACGAGCATGACGCGATCGAGTTCCTTGATACTCGTCCTAAGGACAAGCCGTTCTGTCTGACGCTGGCCTTCTTTGCCACGCATGCTGAAGACGGTCACCCCAAGCAGTATCTCTATCAGCCGGAGAGTGAAGCTCTTTATCAAGACGCGACTATTCCCGTTCCCAAGACGGCGACCGACGAGCATTTCAAACGTTTGCCGCCGTTCGTGGCCAACGAGAAGAACGAAGGTCGCAATCGCTGGCATTGGCGGTTCGATACGCCGGAGAAATATCAGCAATACATGAAGGCGTACTATCGACTAGCGACCGAGGTTGACACGGTCTGTGGTCGTGTATTGGATGAACTCAAGAAGCAAGGTGTGCTCGATCAAACGTTGGTCATCTTCACGACGGACAACGGTTACTTTCACGCCGAGCATGGTTTGGCCGACAAGTGGTATCCGTATGAGGAATCCATTCGAGTGCCGCTCATCGTTCGCGATCCCCGCATGGCTGCAGATCGCCGAGGCCAAACGAACGACGACTTCACGCTCAACGTGGACCTCGCCCCCACGATCCTCGGAGCCACAGGCATCGCCGCTCCACAGACCATGCAAGGCCGAGACGTTTCGCCGCTCTATCTGTCGAAGACCAAGGTCGACTGGCGGAACGAGTTCTTCTACGAGCATGCCATCATCAAGAAAGCGGACTTCATTCCTGCATCAACTGCGCTCGTTCGGAAGGACGTCAAGTACTTGTATTGGCCAGACTTCAAGTACGAAGAGCTGTTCGATCTGAAAGCCGATCCGCTCGAAGAACGAAACCTCGTCAACGATCCCAGCCAGAAGGCTCGTCTGGAAGAACTCCGCGCGAGATACGCTCAACTGCGTGACGCTGCGAAGTGAGGACGCCGTTGGATCGAACGTGCTCGCCGTGATGACTTAGACGGTTGCTCGTTGGTTACTTCAACAGCAGCTCACTACGCCCGGCCTTGCCGCGCATCCAATTGACGGCCTTCAGAATTGAAGGTCGTCGGATGAGCCATAACTCCAAGCGGCGTTTGCCGGGGAAGTCGATCAGCATCACTCCAATCAAGATCGTTAAGAGTCCTTGGCCGGGTAAGAAAAGCATCGCCAGCCCCGCGAGCATGATCACGACGCCCAGCACGTTCTTGATCAGATGCCACAATGCAGACAGCACCCAATGCCGTTGAGGAAACGTGTTGGGGGCGTGTCGATCGCGGATTAAGTAGTCGTCGGGGATTCGAGCGACGAGCACCGGCACAACCAAGATCGTGCCGAAGAACATCAACAATGAAAGTACGACTAACCACTCCATCAACGTGGCGTGCTGTTGGCACCACTCAAGAACCTGCCGCATCACGTTTCGTACTCCCTACGCAGAAGACAGGCAGAAGGCTGATCATGGAACTCAGTCAGTTAGAAGAACTCAAAGCCAAGCTCAGTATCGCAACGGACTTGGTGGAGGTCATGGATTTCTTCTTCAGCATTGTCGAGCAGCCAGGCTTCATGAACCAAGGCGAGAAGGTCGCGGATCCACGTTTGGTGGGGATCATCGAGATGGTTGGCAAGGCCGTGTTTCATCAGGAAGTCAGGCTGCAGCACTTCCTGCCGATCAGGATCGAATCCGCCAAGTTCACTCACGGAGCCGGTCTCTTGAACGGCCAACCGATGAATGTGATCTACTTCGACGAGATCGAGAAAGGTCTGGTGGCAGTCTTAAAGGGAGGCAGTCGCACGCAGTTGATTCGGATCACCAAGAAGGATCTGGCCGACGGCTATGAGCAATTGAATTAGCTCACCTTCAATTTGCTGCCGGCGGCAGGGCGGCGATGAATTCGCAGGACTCGCTCATGACCCATTGGCAGCGTTCATGAGCCGCCGGCACGAGCACTGTTTCTCCGGCGACGAAGCTACGTGCATAGCCGGTTGCGTCACACAGCGTGGCTCGCCCCGAGACGATCAACCACACCGACATCTCGTTGAAGTATGGAACGGGGAATGAACTTGTTCCTACATGGCGATCAATGCGGAAGTCCGGCGACGTCAGCAGGCGAGTCGACTTGTTGGGGCCGTCAGTTTGATTGCTTTGAGCGAGTGGTGTCGGAGTCGCAGCGCTGATGGGGCCGCAGTTCCAATCCATGGCCGCGAGCGATTCATCGATGTGGAGCTTTCGCGGCTGGCCATTAAGGTCGACTCGATTCCAATCGAAGAGTCGAAACGTCGCGTCGCTCGTTGGCTGCACTTCCAAAAGTACGAGCGGTCCCAGCAACGCATGCGGAACACCCGGCGGGATGGCGATGCAATCTCCGACGTTGGGGCGTAGTTCTTGAAGGCATGTGGCAAGCGTGCCGTCGTTCAAGGCTGCCAAGACATCCGCTTGAGTCACGCCCGTCTTGAGGCCGGCCAACAGTCGCGCTTCAGGTGGTGCAGCCAGAACGACCCAGGCTTCAGACTTACCGGTCTCATGCGGACAAAGTCGCGCGGCGCAGGCAGAGTTGGGGTGTACTTGAACCGACAACGGCTGCTGGCAGTCCAACAGCTTTACAAGCAACGGAAAGCGATCGGCATGCGCGGCCTGACTTCCGGCTAGCTCAGCGCGGTGCTGGTTCCATAGGTCGATCAATAAGTGCCCAGCCAAGCGACCTTCAGCGACTCGACTGAGATGATTGGGATGCGTGCTGACTTCCCACGACTCGCCCACCAATCCATCGGGGATGCGACGACCGAACTGAGTGTGCAACGAACGACCGCCCCAAACTCGATTCCAATAGTGCGGTTCAAAAACAAGGGGCGGCATGAAGGGAGATCCCAAAGATGTTGGTCAGCGTGCGAGTGAGGTCGGGACGATCCCCTATCGACGGACGATTTGCCAGCCGGATTCGCGGGACCGATTGCCGGTCTTGGTCGCCGAGCGACTGAGCTACGTAGCCGAGTCTCTCTGTGACTTGGTCTATTCGTCGGACCTGCATCGACGACCTTCAGCTATAGATCGATCTAAGCTGGTCATCATGAATACCGGCGCTCTCGCAGTTGGCGACGGGTTCCCTTCAAATGCCGTGCGGCATGAATTGAGTCGGCACGCTCTTCAACTCGATAGGAACGTCAGCATGCGGCAATGGCTTTGGATCGGTGCAGTCTTGATGTGGCTCGTGAGTGACGCGACGGCGGCAGAGCGGGCGCGGCCCAACATTCTGTGGCTTACCTGCGAGGACATGGGACCGCATCTGGGCTGCTACGGTGATGCGTATGCCGATACCCCGAACCTCGATGCGTTCGCTTCGAAGAGCTTGAGATATCTGACGTGTTGGTCGAACGCCCCGGTCTGCGCGCCGGCTCGAACCACGATCATCACCGGCGTGTATCCGACATCGACTGGCTCCGAGCACATGCGCAGCAACGTTTCGATGCCGGCCTTCATGAAGATGTATCCGCAGTTGTTGCGCGAAGCTGGCTACTACTGCACCAACAACAGCAAAGAGGACTACAACCTCATCAAGCCGAGCGATGTGTGGGACGAGTCCTCGGGCAAAGCTCATTACCAGCATCGCAAATCGGGTCAGCCGTTCTTTGCGGTCTTCAACAACACGGTCACTCACGAAAGCCAGATTCGTAAGCGACCTCACAAAGCCGTGCATGATCCTGCCAAGGTCCGCGTTCCGGCTTATCACCCAGACACTCCCGAGGTCCGCCAAGACTGGGCTCAGTACTACGACAACATCACGTCGATGGATCGCACGTTTGGGCAACAGCTCAAAGAGCTGCACGACGCGGGCCTGGCTGATGACACCATCGTCTTCTTCTATGGAGATCATGGATCCGGCATGCCTCGCAGCAAGCGCTGCGCGATGAACTCGGGACTGCAGGTGGGGTTGCTGGTTCACATTCCCGAGAAGTTCAAGCATCTGCGTCCGCAGGAGTACTCGACGGGCGGCACGAGCGATCGACCGGTGAGCTTTGTGGATCTCGCGCCGACTCTCATGAGTTTGATTGGTCAGAAGCCTGCTGATTGGATGCAGGGGCATGCGTTCGCGGGCGAATTCGACGCGGGGCCTCAACCGTTTGTGTATGGCTTCCGAGGTCGCATGGATGAGCGAGTTGATCTCGTGCGTTCGGTCCGCGATCAGCGTTACGTCTACGTGCGACACTTCATGCCTCACAAGCCGTATGGGCAGCATGTGTCTTACATGTTCGAGACTCCGACGACGCGCGTCTGGAAGAAGCTCTTTGATGCCGGTCAGCTCAATGCGTCGCAGCGATTGTTTTTTGAACGAAGACAACCCGAAGAGCTTTACGACCTGCAGTCTGATCCCGATGAAGTTCGGAACTTGGCGGCTTCGCCCGAGCATCAAGACATCCTGCAGAAGTTCCGCGCGGCGCAACGAGCACTCGCTGAAAAGATCCGCGATGTCGACCTCTTGCCAGAAGGAGAGATGCATCGTCGAGCTGCCGGGTCCACGCCATATGAGCTGGCTCGGGACGATCAGAAATTTCCCTTCGCCCGCATTCGCGATGCTGCTGAGTTGTCGTCGATGCCTCGGCCAAATGATGTCGCTCAGTTGCGAACATTGCTCAGCGAATCTGACAGCGCCGTGCGCTATTGGGCCGCGACGGGATTGCTCGCGCGACAAGCTCCGGCGGTTGATGCTAGCCGTGCCGAGCTGACGAAAGCCTTGCAGGACGAATCGCCATTCGTGCGGATTCCGGCAGGGCAAGCACTCGCACAGTTTGGCAATGCGGGCGATCAAGCTGCCGCATTGCCCGTGCTGTTGGAACTCGCACACCTAGAACGCCACGGCGTGTATGTGTCTGTCTCGGCGCTCATCGCGATTGATGAACTTGGAGCGAAAGCCGAAGCCGTGCATGCGCAGCTCGCCAAGTACCCTCGCACGAGCAAAGCCAATCCACCGCGCATGGGCGACTATGTCGAACGACTCATGGAGAAGATCTTGAAGGACTGAGAACCCTTCGAGCAGGACGGTCATGCGATGGCCAAGAGGAGCCATTTCAAAACGATCACAATCCAGGACATCGCAACGAGCACCTTGAACCGCGAGCCTCGCACGTGCACTTCTGACATGAAGGACCGTAGTGGAATTCTCTGCGTTGCATCTCCGTGATAGGCAGAAACGGCTGGACCTGGTGGTCGCTGCCTGGCGACCTTTGCAACGCTACTCGGGCAGTGCAGGACATCCTCTACGATCGTCAATTCAAGAGCTAAGCCGATGACGTTCACTTTTCCGTGCGATGATTGTGGCAAGGGCTATGAAGTCGAAGACAAGCACGTCGGACGACGCTTTCGCTGCGAATGCGGTGCGACATGCACTGTGATAGCACCGAAAGGGAAAGCAAGCGGTGCGCTGAAAGAGACTGCTGCTGCGGATGAACGACCTCGTAAGAAATCCGTGACGGCATCAGATGCGAGCGAGGACAAGCAGACGAAGTCTCAGACATCGAAGGCAACACCGCCGCGTAAGAAGGCGCCCGTAAAGAAGGCAGCCGCTGAGGATGAGTTCGACGATGTCGAAGTCTTCGCTCCCTCAAGCAAGAAGCGGCGCGTGCAAGAAGCCGAAGAGTTCGAGGACATCGAAGACTATGACGACTACGAAGTCCTAGATGACGACGATGACGAATACGAGTCGTACACACGCAAACGAAGTTCGGGTTCTAGGTCGAAGGCGAAAGGGAAGAAGGCCGGTTCGCGCTTTTCATTTGGCAAAGTAGTGGCCTACATCTGGGCGGGACTCTCAGTGCGGTTCAACATCTGGATATTCCCATTTCTGATTGGTTTCGCACCCTTTATCGCCGCGTACTTGCTTTGGAACAACAATAGCCCCGGCGACCAATGGCTGTTGTTTATGGTCCTGCGAGCGACGTCCGTTGTTGGATTTATCGCCATCGCAATTGGAGGCCTAAGTGGAGTGATCGGCGCATCCAAGGAAGACCCGATCTGCGGACTCCTTTGGGTGCTAGTGCCATTCTATAGCCTCTATTACTTGGCCAGTCGCTTTAACGAGCAGAAGTTTGCTGTTGGGTGCATTGGTTGGGGACTCCTGACACTCGCATGCCAGGCCCTCGGATGGCAACTATTCAAGTCCGTCTTTAAGGGCGTGATGATTTGATGGCGGTGTAATCAATGATACCCGCCTGCTCGTCGTGCATGGGCGACGGACTATGTCGAACGGCTGATCGAGAAGATCTTGAAGGACTGAGAGCAACTTCGAGCAGTGCCGTGATGAGCTGGTCTCCTAAAGAGGGGTCAGGCACTTCGCTCTTTCAAAACACTGACAGCAGCAGAATCTGAGCGGTGTGAATCAGCATCTTGCGTTCTGACGCCGTGACCTTACCGGAGAGCATGACTTGCCGAGTCTTCTGCTCGGCTTGCTTCACGATGAATTTCTGAATGTCGGTCAGCGGGTTCTTTTCACCGGCATCGAGCAGCGATTGGCAGATGGAGTTGAGGGCCACAACTTCTTCCATGCGCGGCGAGATGTTGTCGTTCCACTTAGGCGTTTCGGCGACATTGGCGGCGGACTGAGTCAGTCGAAAGACGAGACTGGAGACGGCCGCGACTTGCTCATAGTCGATGCGCTCTGGCACATCTTGAGGCGTGTGGTAGTCAGGATGTTCGCCGGTCGAGAAGAACAAGAACGGCACCTTGTGATCGCGGAATGGTCCGTAATCGCTGCGAGTGCCAATGAGGTCGATGCCCAATCGAGCAATCTGATAACCGCGCGGCAGGCCGACTTCATCGAGCAGCTCAGGCAGGTTTGAGCCGTGCTCGCTGCCCATCACAAAGCAGGTCTTAAGCGGCAAGTTGCCGAGCGACCGACCAATCATGTCGGCAGTGGTAAAGAGTTTGACTTGAGCCAACGGCCACGGCGCGTGCGCTACGAACCAACGAGATCCCCACAGCATTTGCTCTTCGAGATCAAAGCCGAGGAACACCAAGCTGCGTTTGGGACGTTGCTTCAACGCGGCAAACTGTCGGGCAACTTCCATCAACATAGACGTGCCGCTGGCGTTGTCGTCAGCACCTCGAAAGATGCGGCCGCCGTTCGTCCCGAGGTGGTCATAGTGAGCGCTCACAATGATGAACTCGTTGCGGAGCGACTCATCGCTGCCAGGCAACCACGCGCCGACATTGCGGCCATACATCGTGGCTTCGCCCGCCTCGGTCTTGGGGCCGGGGATGTTTTGGAAGTAGCTCTCACCGAAGAGCGGTTGCAGGCCCAACTTCCGAAAGTGTTGCCGGAGATAGTCACTCGCAATCAAGGCGTCTTCGCCGCTTCTGCCTTTGAGCGGTTCACCAGCGAGGAACTCGATATGCGGTTTGACGTCGGCCACTTTGATCACGCCATCAAACTGCGGAAGGGGTTTGGATTCGACGCGCGGTGCCTGCGGCTCATCTGCTTTCAGCGAGGAACACAACAAGACGACGACTAATGAGAATCGCAGAGCGGATTTGATTAACAGCATGATGAAGTCACTGAGGAGTGAGAGAGAAGCTGCGACAGTTACGCGGCTAGCTCGTGTGTCGCGGTGACGAAAATGACCGACCGGCAGGCTCTCGAAAACAGCCAAAGGTGTCGACGTCAGGTTGAGGTCGCGGTGCGTGATTGATCTTTGGGGCGACCAAATCGCGGACGAAACGATTCGACGACGAATGTCAGAAACAAATTCGTCACGTGTGGAGAGATTGCGAAGCTCAAGCAACAATCGCCGAGCCGTGGTCGATGTTTCGAGAGAGATCGGCTGCGGCAGTACTTCTTACAGTTCACACGTCGCGATGGCATCAGTTCCATCGCTGCTCCGTTCTGGAGCGATCGCAATCTTCAACGAGTCGATCATGTCATCACCTCAACCGATCGAATCCTCGCGCTCAATTCCACTGCAAGCGTTCTTATGTCTGATCGCCGGCGCCGGCTTGTTCTTCTCCGCGCCGCGGATCGCGTGGGTGTATCGAGACTCCGCCGATGAGATTCGCTCGGCTGGTTCGTTTCTCGGCGGCGGTCTGATGCTGTGGGGCGCGAAGCTTGTTCTGGAGCGGTGGCTCCAAAGATCAGGTCGTGCGGCAGGATTGTTGAATCGCAACAAGGTCACGTTGCCACGCGAAGGCATGGTCTATCTCACGGTCATGATCGTGGCTTTTGTCGGCGCGATCTTCGGTCGACAGAACATGCTCATGCTCGTGTTCTCGATCATGGCCGGGCCGTTCATCGTCAACGGCGGTGTCGCGTTTACTCAGCTCAAAAGAAACACACTCAAGCGGCGACAACCGGCTCGAGCGATGGCTGGTGAAGTGGTGTCGGTCGAGATTTCATTCACCAATCGCAAGTGGTGGTTCGCGTCTTGGATGATGCAGGTGCGAGATCGCGTTGGGCATGAGTCGCATGTGAAAGCGAGTCGGCATGACGTCGTGTTAACTCCTGCCGTGCTCTTCGCACGAGTGCCAGCGCGAGGCACACGGTCGGCTCGTTATCAGCTCCGCCCGACCAAGCGCGGCCGGTATGTGTTCGGTCCGTTGGAAGTAGCGACTCGCTTTCCGTTGGGGCTCGTCGAACGCGGTTTCATCGTCGATGAGTTCAGCGAGATGTTGGTCTATCCGCAGATCGGAACACTCTCGTCGGGTTGGTATCGCGACTCGCATCATGCCAACAACTTTGTCGAGCGACTGGATACGTTTCACGGGACGTTCGAAGACGAGTTCCATCATCTGCGCGACTATCGCAACGGTGACAATCCTCGGGACATTCATTGGCGCACATCGGCCCGAGTGAATGGCCTGATGGTGCGGCAGTATCATCAATGCCGCGATCGAGGTCTGTGCGTGATCGTCGATTTGTATCTGACGTCGCGACCGTCACCGGCCAATGTCGACACGATTGAGTTGGCGTTGAGCTTTGTGGCCACGATCTGTCTCGATCACCTGCGCCGAACGCGCGGAGTTGACCAATCGGTTTACATCACCGGGCAGAAAGCAGGACGCTGGCGAACGAATCGAGGATCGCAAGGCTTGGAGCCGTTGCTCGACATGCTGGCGCAGATCGAAGGTGGAGAAGCCAAGAACCTTTCGTCGCTCATTGAAGAGGCTGCTCAGCAGAATGATTCAGCGACGCGCTTCGTGTTGCTGACGACGCGTCCGCGAAGCAGCTTGCCGCCGGACTTCGGTAAGGTCTCCGTCTTGCCGGGCATTGAAGTGCTGCACGCGAACGTGAAGGACTTGGGCCAATTCTTCTCGCTGGAGTCGTCGTTTTTGGGAGAGCTATCTCCGATCTCAACGGAACCTGCATTGGCCGAGGTGGCGTCATGACGAACGTTTTTCATCTCAGCATCTACAGCCTCACAACTCTCGCGGCGATCATGTTAACGATCGCCGAAGAGTTCCCCTTTCCGACCATCATCACGGTGCTGCTCGCGCCGGCGGCTTATGTTCTTAACGAGCGGCAACGGCGTATTCGCCTTGGCGTAAGGCAAGCCAATACGCTCGGTGGTGTTGCGCTGGTGTTGACCGCGATTGAGTTCTTCGGAGTCGCGGCTTTGGTTCAAGCGGGTGAATCAACGGAGCGGCGAGTGCTCTCGGGAGCTCACTTGCTGGGCTACCTCACTTGGATTTCGTTGTTCCAAGATAAGCAGCCCAGGAACTATTGGTGGCTCGCGGTCTTAGGTCTCATTCAAGTGGCAGTGGGCGCCATCTTGAGCAGCTCACCCGTCTTCGGCGCGTTGTTCTTCGTCTACTTCTTTTTGGGATTGTGGACGTTGTCGGTGTTCTCGTTGTTTCAGGCCGAGCAGAGTTTCCTCAGTGCGAGCAACTCTTCGACGAGCCTACTTCCGACAGAAAGCGTTTCGGGCTCGGGCCTGATTGCGCAGCTCGTGCATCATCAAGTCGACGACTTCCGAAACTCAATTCAACTCGATCCCGATCAACAATGGGTCAATAAACGCTTTGTCGCCGGAGTTGTTGGAATTTCGATGTTCGCCGCGTGTGTCGGTGCCGCGTTCTTCATTCTGACGCCGCGTATTTGGGCTCAGCAGACTCATCAGTTCGTTGATAACGACGACTTGCCACTGCAAACGATGACCGGCTTCAGCAACGAAGTTTCGCTGGGCACCATCGGTCAGATCTTGGAGAGCAACGCGAAGGCATTTGAGGTTCGCTTCTACGACGCGCATCGCGAGACCGAAATCGATGTTGAGAAAATCGCTACTGAATGCGGCTATGAAGCTCCCACTTTTCGTGGTTCGGTGATGGGCATCTATGAGAACGGTCGCTGGAGCGTTCTGCCTGAGAGTCGTCAGTTCAAAGAGTTATTGGCGCCGTCCGATCGAATCGGTGATGTCAAGCAGTCGTATGTGCTGGCCGATCCTCGCTTGATGACTCTGTTCTGCATGCAACCAACTTACGGTGCGGAGTCGACCGGGGACGGCAGTGTGATTGGCACAGATCTCGCGACGGCAATGCTCGTTCGAAGTTCGAATGGAGTGGGGCTCAAATCGAACTACGAAGTGTTTCTGCAACGTCCCGTGCGGAGACCGGTATCGATGCCTCGTATTCGGCAAGACCAGAGCGACGCTGCTCGAAAGATCCGTCGAGAACTGATGCCGCGACTCTCTGCGGCTCCCCAAGGCATGCCGCGATTAGTGGCTTTGGCCAAAAAGATTAAGGAAGAGAAGGTCGTTGGCGGTGACGATCTGCAATTGGCTCGCGCGTTCGAAAGTTACTTGCGCGAGTCTGGTGAGTTCTCCTACTCGCTCCGCGCTGACGTGCAGGATCCAAGTGTTGATCCCGTCGAAGATTTTCTCTTCAACCGTAAGCAGGGGCACTGCGAATACTTTGCCTCGGCCCTGGCCCTGATGCTGCGGGCTGTCGGTATCCCGACTCGATTGGTGAGCGGCTACAAGGGCGGAGAGAAGAACCAATACACCGGCGCGTTCGTCGTTGAGCAGCGGCATGCTCATGCGTGGGTTGAAGCGTATGTTCGCGACACGTGGTGCACCTTCGACCCAACGCCGGCTTCTCGCGATGACATGGTTCGTGAGATTGGCGTGCAACGCAGTTTGGCCGGTCGCATGCGCGAAGCGATGGTCAGCATGTGGACTCAGAATGTCGTTCGCATGTCTCTCGATGCTCAAACTGAAACAATCTATCGCCCCGCGGGAAAATGGATCGCCGAGACCGTCAAACAGTCGGTTAAGAAGTTCGGAGGACGAGGGGACGATGTGTATGAATTCTTAACCAACCCCAAGAAGTGGTTCAGCACTCAAGTCTTCTTTGTCGTCTTTTCAATCGCGGGCAACGTCATGTTGATCCGAGCATTTTGGCGTCGTTACCGCCCGGCAGACTTCACGTGGCTCGGCTGGATAAGGTCGATCTTCAGCGTTCTATACGAACGCTATCTCGATCGCAGAGTCGGTCGGCATGTCGAGTTCTATGCGAGGTTTATCAAGATCTTGAAGAACCGCGGTCGTGTCCGCAGTCGTGCTCAGACTCCTCTTGAGTTCGCCGCAGTGATTGAGCAGCAGTTTGAGAAGAATCTCGCATCGAATGGTCTCAAGAACTTCCCGACTGAAGTGGTCGCTCTGTTCTATGAGATTCGATACGGCGAGGTCGTTCCCTCTGCTGCCGACCTGCAACGGATCGACTCCAGAATGGCCGACTTCGAATCCGCACTGCTGGTGACCAAGAGCTGAGGCCGAGCAAGCTGCTTAACCGGCAGAGTCCAAACGACGAATGTCGGGACGCGATCAGTTTCTCGCAGAGTAAGTGGAACGAAGTCGGTAATCTCCGGCCCGTTTGCCTGCGAACGCTTGGTTTCTGCTGTCTCGAATTGGCCATCTTCAACGCTGCTTTTCTGGCATGACTTCTGAACTCAACACCGCCGATGCCCCGACCGACGTGAAGCACACGTGGCGCGAGATCCAAGATGTCGTGCAGCAAGTCACGAAGTTGTCGCGTGCAGCCGTGGCTAACGAGCGATTCTTTGGCGAGTTGCTTGATCACAGCATCCGCATCATGGCCGCGATTGGTGGTGCGGTATGGCTTAAGAAGTCGGACGGGCTGGGGCTTGAGTATCAAGTCAATCTCGGGAAGACCGGTGTGGTCTTTGGCCCAGAATCCGATGATTCGCCGGAAGTCGCTGAGCGAGAGACTCAGCACTTGGCATTGCTCAATCACATTACGTCGCAGGGGCAATCTCGCGCGATCGCTCCGAACTCTGGCCGAGGCACCGACTCGACCGCGCCATCTAATCCCAGTGAGTACTTACTATTACTGGCTCCGATTGCGATCGACGAACGGACTTACGGCATCCTTGAAGTCTTTCAACGTCCTGATGTTTCACCGGCAGCTTGTCAGGGCTTTTTGCGATTCTTGGGAGCACTGGCTGATCTCGCGGCGGACTTCCTTCGCAACAGTCGGTTACGCGATCTGCAAGATCGAGCGACGTTATGGAGCGACTTCGAGCGGTTTACGGAGCGAGTGCATTCTGGGCTCGATCCGCAGCACATCTCCCTCGTGATGGCGAACGATGGACGGCAATTAATCGGCTGTGATCGAGTGATGGTAGCTGTGCCTCACGGACGAAAATGCCGCGTGGTGGCCGTCTCTGGATCGGATGCAATCGACCGCCGTTCCAACGTCATTCGAGCTGCTGAAGAACTTGCGCGGCGAGTCACTGCGACTCGCAAACCATTCTGGTTCGATGATTCTGCGGGCGCCTCAACGGCTCATCGAGATCTACCGCCACAACTCGACAAAGCCTTGCACGAGCATCTTGACGCATCGTCCTCGCGCATGTTGGCGGTGTTACCGCTCATCACTCCCCCAGCCGTAACGGCTGACGGAACTGCTACCTCGAAGACCGATCGAAGCCCAATTCTTGGAGCATTGCTGATCGAGAGCTTCTCTGGAGTCGAACAAGTTGCAGCTGTGCGATATCGCGCCGAAGTCGTGGCTCGACAGAGTGCCTTCGCTCTCGCCAACGCGACGACTTATTCCAATTTGCCATTCCTCGGATTGCTCAGATTGCTGGGCGGAATTGGCTGGCATTTGAGACTGCGCCAGTTGCCTCGAACCGTGCTTGTCTTGAGCTTACTGGGTGCTGCCGTCGCCGCGCTGTTTCTCGTGCCTGCAGACTTCACCATCGATGGTCGAGGCGAACTTCAACCGATCTTGCGACGCGGCGTCTTCGCGACGAGCGATGGAATCGTTTCTTCAATCTCATCGAAGTTGCAGGGACAACAAGCACCGACCGTTGAAGCGACCGAGTCACTTCTCGAACTCATTCATGCGCCGCTCGAATTCGAACTCACCCGCACGACAGGCGAACTTCAAACGGCTCGCCAGAAATTGAATACGACACAGGTCGAGCGTCTGTCCGTAGATCGGGCCGATCCTCGAGGCCGTTCGAAGTTGGAGCAACTTGCTGCTGAAGAGCAGGAGTTAGGCGAGACCATCAAGAGCCTTACCGCGCAGCTCGAGGTCTTGAAGAAGCAGCAAGCCAATCTCATCCATCGAAGCCCAATTCGGGGGCAAGTACTTACATGGGACGCCGCTCAACTCTTGCAGAGCCGACCGGTGCGACAAGGCGAGCGGCTACTTGAAGTGGCTGATGTTGAAGGCGATTGGCAACTTGAAGTTGAGGTCGCCGATCAGAACATTGGCTTCATCAATGAAGCCCGGCGATCGATAAAGAACGACCTCAATGTTGAGTTCGTGTTGGCCACTGATCCTGAAGTGACCTATCAAGGAACTCTCAGAGAAGTCTCTCGCGAGGTTCGCTCTCATCCCGATTTAGGCCCGAGCGTACTCGTGACCGTGAGCGTCCCCCGGTCGTCTGTTCCCAATACTCATTTGCGACCCGGCGCGACCGTCATTCCACATATCCATTGTGGTCGCCGCCCCGTCGGTTTTGTGTGGTTTCACGAGTTGATTCACACGATCTATTCTCGGCTGATGTTTTGAGGCATCGGACTGAATGACGTTCTTCGAGTTGTCTGAGAAAAGCACGAGCTTCGGATCGACCAAGTTCTCGTTGGTAGACAGCCTGAATCATTCGCAGGCAATTGATTTTTGAATCCCAAAATCAGTCATGTGGCCACCACTCAACGCCGATGACGACAGTCCTGGTCCTAGGTCAGTATTCCCGGACTGCGAGGGAACTCGGCGCCGATTCGAGCGTCGAACCGGTCGAAAATGGCCGCGGTGAAAGCAAATCGCGAAATTCGTATTGCCTGAATCACCCAACTTCCTCAGCCTTCGGTGTAATCGAAAAACTCTACGCAATTTGCGTTGATCAAAAAAAGATGACCGGACTAATTTCCGCACGCCTGTTGTTGGACCATTGAACTTCGCCGATTTTGTTTCGCGAACCGACGCAGGTTGGATAGCCAGCTCTTCGAGAGCGAATCAAGGAGTGACGACTGTGGCAAAAGACAAAGCAGAAGACAAAGTGGAAGAAGTAGCACCAGACGCGGCTGCTGCGCCAGCGCAGGCTCAGTTGCAACAGACGCTGATCGTCGACGATTCAAACATTAGCGCTGGCTATGCGAACTTCTGCCGCGTTTCCAGCACCCCAGAAGAGCTGATTCTCGATTTGGGTTTGAATCCGAACCCCTACGCTCAAGGCGAAGTTCGAGTTCCAGTCAATCAACGAATCATCATGAATCACTTCACCGCGAAGCGATTGCTGCAAGCCCTGAACATGGCTCTGGCTCGTCACGAGCAAGCCTTCGGCGTGCTTGAGACCGACGTTCGTCGTCGTGTTCGTCGCTAGTCGACCGCGAGTTGAAGAAGCTCATTGAAGAGGCCGTGACTCCTTGCGAGTCACGGCCTTCTTTTTTTGATAACAGTTTGAGGCGTGATCGAAGTCCGCTCGAAAGTGTAAAGTTTCTTCCAGACTGAATTCGCCAGCAGGAGCCGCCGATTGCACTGCGACTAATCTGAGACGAGACGAGATTTTGTTAGGCTGAAGTCGATGACTAAAGGCAAGTGGTCTGAAGCCGAATGTGATAACGATGTGCGTACTGGCTTGGCTTCATGGATCGTTATTCCGCGCCCAAACGCCTTGTCGAGAGATCCCATCGGCAACCAAGCTGGGAACGTTCGGAACTTCGAGATCGGGTGAGTGATGTGCTCGAAACCATGATCTGCAAACGCCCCGCGACGAAGCGAATTCCGCCAATCATTCGTGTCGCCAATGACGAGCGTGGGTAGTTCTGCGTTCTCTTGAAACAATGAATGATTCAAGAGCTTCTTCGCCTGCCATGTGCGTTCGAATTCCGCCAGTCCCAAGTGCCAATTCACGAGCTGCAAACGCCCCTCGGGAGTTTCCACACAGACGACTTGTGCTCCCCGCGGTTTCTTCAGCCACATCCGCAATGACACGCTATGCCGAGTCACGATCGGCCAGCGAGAGAGAATGAGATTGCCGTAGCCTCCGCTCTTCAGCTTCACGTTGAGTTGGAAGAACGAGTCCGCGACTCCTAGCAGTTCAGTGAGAATTTGGGGTTGATCGTCATGCCGGGACCGCTTTACGTCACGATCGACTTCTTGCAGGCACACGAAGTCCGGATTCAAAGACGAAATGACTTCAACAGTGCGTTCGAGTCGATATCGACGATCTCGACCGCCAATTCCTTTATGGATGTTGTAACTCAGCACGCGCATCGAGTGTCCTTTCGTGGCAGCGTCGCGTTCGCCCGCAGGTAAAGCATGCGAGCGTTGTTCTCAGTCCTATCGATTGGAAAGCCATAACGCAGATTGGCACTGCCTCAAAGAGACCTCCGACTTCCTCGATGTATGAGCGACGACAATGACGACGATTGCGACTTCATCCAAAACGAAAGCCCGGCAACTTTGACAGTTGCCGGGCTCATTGGTTTTCGAAATGCGTGTTTCGCATCTCTCAGACATCAATATCCGAGCTGCGATCCCTAGGCCGATTGCTCATTGTTTGCTGCTGGCACTTTGGGGTTGGCGTTTGGAACTTGCTCGTTTGCCTCGACCTTCGGCAACACGGGTGTTGGCGCTGCGTCAGCGGCTGGAGCTGGCTTCAGTGCTTCATGCTCCTTCGCCGACGCTGCAGGAGTGGCACCACCATCACAAGAAGTGCCACAGCTTGAACCACACCCACCGAAGTTTTGGCAGACGGTCACTGGGACCATTCGACAGACTTCGTACTCAACCTCGCGTGGCACTTGTTTGCAGACCATATGACACGACTTCACTTGAACCGTCTTTGGCACACAGCGAGCAACACGCTCTGTCACGGTGTATGGAACTTGCTTCTCGACGCAGTAGGGAACTTTTTCTGTTCGCGTCTCGCAAACCATTCGACAGGACTTAACTGGAACGCGGCGGACGCACTCCTCTTCAACCATGCGACAAGTCCGAACTGGAATCTTCTCCGTCACAACTTCCTGCACCATCTTGCAGACTTTGACCGGCACCTTCTCACAGATTTCTTCACTCACCATCTTGCAGACTTTGACTGGCACCTTTTCGCAGATTTCTTCTGGGACAATGCGGCAGATTTTTTCTTGAACGGTGCAACGAACGACTTCCGGCTTGTAAGTCGTGCAAGCGATTTCTTTCTCAACGATGTTCGAGCACCACTCTCGCTTGCAGCCCTTAATACCAGGACCTTCTTCTAAGCCCAGGACTGGAAGTGGCCAACACGGCGAACATCGCAAGGTCAACAGAGGCAAACCCGGATAACAAACTTCACGAGTGACGTAGTGACCTTCGTCGCGACAGACTTTTTTGCAAACCGTGACTGGCTTCCATTCAGTCTTACACACTTCTCGCTCAACAATTTCTTCCACTCGGCGACATACTGTTCGTCGAACTTCTCGCTCACAGGTTTCATATACCGGCTTGCAAACGGTCCGACGAACTTCTCGCTCGCAGGTTTCCCAAACGGGCTTGCAAACAGTTCGTTGACACTCACGCTCACTGGTTTCCCAGACGGGCTTACAAACGGTGTATTTTTCATCTCGATAGCTCGTCTCATAGACGGGCTTCTGGACTTCGTAAGTTCGCTCGCGATAAGCCGTTTCTCGAACGGTCTTCATGCATTGAACTTCTTTGGTGTCGTATACAGTTTCATAGACTGTCTTCTCGCAGACAGTTTCTTGAGGTTCCCAGACAGTCTCCATGACCGTCTTTTTGCATATTTGTCGCTCTACTTTACACGTTGTGTAGCATGAGCTCGGCTGACAGGCAGTTGTCGGGCAGCAGTTGTAACTCGACGCACCGCAGTAACCGCCAGCTTGAGCCGACTGGCTCATCATTGCCAGCACGCCGAAAGCCAGAGTGGCCATCAGCTTTTTCATAGTGGTCTCCTCAGAGAAGCGAACGAGGGCGAGGTGATTCAAGCCGCTCAATGACGCCCTGGTCGTCGAGCAAGCGAAATTCGAAACCATCAGCCGTCCGATGCCGTTAGGGGGATACCCGACGCAAAGTTTTCCTGACTGCGCCGACCGCTATCCCCGCTCCTGTCGGAAATATTGACGCCGCCTTCGACGCTTCGCAGTACTCCGTCTGCGATTTTTGATTGTTCCGGCGAAAGCTCTGTCGAACATGCCGGTTGGCTAGCTGGCGCAAACGTGGTGAATTAGAGAGACATCGCCGGTATATGCCGGTTGCTGCTCACCTTATGTGGCAAGCTATTCGAGAATGCCCGTTTGTGATGGGCTGCTCGGCGAGAATGCGGAGCACTAGCCTTGAACGGATAGCGATTCCACCTGGCATCTTTTTCTGACCCGCAGGGTCAACGTGACCGGTCAAATAAGTTCGACGAGTAATTCCGGCACAGGTGGCTGTTGAGCCTCTTGAACCCAGAACTTCGGTGCTTTCGACATCAACGTTGAAACTTGCAACTCCGATTTATTGAGAAAAGCAGGATGTTGACGGCTGTAGAGAATTGGCACTCGACTTAGCCAGCCTGAGTTAAAAACTTTGCTATCACAAGTGTTTGACGTCATGACTCCATCGGGGCGTAGCCCCGCAATTAAGACATCACAAGAGGCGACCGGCCCGATGATACGGAGTTACTTTAAACCTGTTGCTTGCTGCCTGCTGTCGCTAATCCTTAGCGGTTGCGCTGGAGACCACTTGTTGATTCCTCGGCTCAAATTCGATCCTGTGGACTGGCCGAAGCATCCCGATCCAGTCTTTATCGGCCCTGGCGGGGCTGGTCCAATTTTCTCAGAACCTCACGTGATGAGTGGGCCGTGCAGCGGAAACCAATGTGAGGGCTGCTGTCCGCCCGGACGCCCGGTTCAACCGATCGACCCGTTTGGGTGGCTGAAGCAAGGCTCCCAAGGGTCCCAGATTGTCGACCCAATTGGCTGGATTACAGGAATTTGAATCAACGGGTTGCTTCGACGGATTCAAACGCAACCCCTCTGAAACAGAGTCTGCGTCCTTCAACTTTCAAGCAGAGCAACGACGAGATTGAAGTGCATGATTACGCGCTCCGATTCTCAATCAGCTCACCGCCGAATGCTCTGTTCCTAGCAGCTACTTGGCACTCGTCTGTCATCAATCCATAACGCTTCTTGCCGAGGTTATTGGGCTGAATCTTCAAGAACGCGGCTCCGGTAATTGCAAGATGGCGATTCGCCTGCCTAATCTGCCCAGCACCCCAGTCGACCGAGTCCTTTCAACTCTAAGTTCTTGAGTTCTCAAGGCCACATCTCCTTAGGCATTACTTCGAATGATTGCCTTTCCAAATGGCTTTCTAGTCGTTGAATGGCCCGAGGCATCAATCTCGATCCCATACCTTAGTTCGTCGCCTCAAAAGGATTGCCAATTCCATGAGCATCTCTTTCTTAGAGCACGTCGTCCAGTCTGGAATTGCTAGTGAAGAGCAGGTTGCAGAGGCCGTCGGCCTTTCCCGAAAGAATGGATTGAGGCCCGAAGATTGTCTCGTGAAACTCGGTTATATCGACCAGGCTGACATCACCAAGTTTCAATCGACGCAATATGGTTATTCGAAAACGGACCTGGCAAACATCTCAGTTAGTAAAGAGATCATTGCAACGATTCCCGAATCAGTTGCGCGTGAGAATATTGTGATACCTCTTCGAATAGATGGCGATTCATTAGTAATTGCAATCGACGACCCTATGAAGTTCGAAACCATCGATAAGCTGCGATTTTTGTTGAATCGTGAGATTAAATGCGAGACGGCGGATCGTGCCGCAATTCTAACTGCAATTAATTCACATTACGGGCGTGACGAGTCTGAGTCCGTAGACTCAATGATCGCAGAATTTACGGAAACTCAAATCGATTTCACTCAAACTGAAATCAAGACGGCCGAGTCAACTACCTCGTCTGATGCCGATGACGGAGGGGCGCCAATCATCCGGCTAGTGAATCTCATTATCAGCGAAGCGCTGACGATGCGAACAAGCGATATTCATATCGAACCATTCCAGGATCGCGTTCGGATTCGATATCGAATCGACGGGAAGCTAGTTGAGCGAGACAGTCCGCCCAAGCGGCTTCTGCCATCAATCATATCGCGTATCAAGATTATGGCGAGAATGGATATCTCTGAGAAACGCCGATGTCAAGACGGGCGAATTAAGACGCGGGCCGCCTCGAAAGAAATTGACTTGCGAGTCAGTATCATGCCTACGAATCACGGCCAGGCAGTTGTGATGCGTATTCTGGATCGAGATAGTATCAAGATCGGCATTCGAAACCTTGGCCTCTCTGAAGAGAATTATCGTATTTTCAACAACGTAATTCGAAGGCCGAATGGAATCTTTCTGGTTACTGGGCCTACTGGTAGCGGTAAGACCACCACGCTTTACTCTGCTCTCGGCGAACTTAATCGTCCCGATCGAAAGATTATTACCGCTGAGGACCCGGTCGAGTACATCCTTCAGGGAATTAATCAGGTTGAAGTAAAGACGAGTATTGGCCTGACTTTTGCCTCGGTAATTCGGGCCATGTTGAGGCAAGCGCCGAATATCATTCTCGTTGGAGAAATTCGAGACCTTGAAACGGCAGAGATGGCGATTCAGGCCAGCCTTACGGGCCACCTTGTATTCAGTACTCTTCATACAAATGATGCGCCAGGTGCAGTAACTCGTCTGATAGACATGCACGTGCAGCCATTCCTTGTGGCGTCAAGCTTGATGGCGGTTTTGGCACAGCGACTGTCGAGAAGGATCTGCGCGAAGTGTAATGAACCATATACGCCGACTCCGGGAGAGCTTCAGCACTTTGATCTCTCGCCTTCGACCGTGAAGAGTGGCAAGTTTATGCGGGGCCGCGGGTGCTCGAACTGCAATCACACTGGCTTCAGAGGCCGCGTGGCAATTTTCGAAATGATGGTTATGAACTCGGCACTGCGGGAGATGACATTCAATCGTGAGCCATCACAGAATATTCGGCGCCAAGCTCGACTGTTGGGAATGAAGACCCTTGTTGACGATTGCCTTGAAAAGGCGATTGCGGGGGTGACGCATATGACTGAAGTTTATGCGCTAGAAAAGGGCGGCCACTAGCGCTTTGCATGTGGGAACACGCCAGTACTGCGGGCTTGGTTTGGCGGAATGATCTAGCGACTCTTACAAGATATTTCATACTGCAAATTGAATGGGTATTTCATGTCAGCGTCATTTCAAATCGATAAGCTGCTAGAAACCGTAGTCAAGGAGCGAGTCAGCGACTTACATATTGTTGTAGGACAACCGCCGGTAGTGCGAGTCAGCGGACATATGGTAAGGCTCGAAACGCGAAGTCTTGAGGTTGAAGACACCATCGCGCTTATGAAGAGTATCACGCCCGAGAGAAATCAGCAGGAACTCCAGGAGACTGGCTCTTCCGACTTCGGATTCGCCTTTGGAACCAAGGCACGATTTCGAGTTTCCGTTTTTAAGCAGAAGGGGCGAGTGTCTCTCGTGCTTCGGCGAATTCCCAGCGAGTTCCTCACTCCAGAACAAGTTGGACTTCCTCCCGTATGCCTTGAATTGATTCAAAGGCCGCGCGGCTTGTTTCTTGTGACGGGGCCAACGGGAAGCGGTAAGACGACCAGCCTGGCGAGTATGATCAATTGGCTTAATCAGAATGTTGACCATCATATCATTACGCTCGAAGACCCCATTGAGTATTATCACAATCACATCAAATGCACGATGAATCAGCGAGAAATCGGCACCGACTGCCCGTCATTTTCCGAGGCGCTACGGCGGGCTCTGCGGCAGGATCCAGATATTATTTTGGTCGGGGAGATGCGAGATCTGGAGACGATTGAATCTGCTATCACTGCGGCGGAAACAGGGCACGTCGTCTTTGGAACGTTGCACACAACTGGAGCCCAGGGCACAGTTGACCGAATTATCGACGTGTTTCCTACCACGCAGCAGGCGCAGATTCGCACTCAATTGTCGACGGGTATTCTCGGCACCCTAAGCCAGGCGCTGTTACCCCGTAAGCCAAAGGGTGTTGTGGCTGCATATGAAATGCTCGTCGTCACTCCTGCTATTGCCAATCTGATTCGCGAAGGCAAGACGTTCCGAATTAACTCTGCCATACAAACCGGCAAAAAGTTTGGAATGCAACTTCTCGACGACGCTCTCTTTTCGCTTTGGCAGCGCGGCATCTGTGACGAAAAGGATGTGATCACGAAGTCGAATCAGCCAGGCGATCTTCGCGCAAAAATTGAGGCGGCCAAGAAGGGCATCCTTGAAGAAGAGACGGATGAAGCAGACGGTGAAGATTGGGAATAAACTGATTCCAGTCGCCGCGACACACTGTGTGGTATCGCAAGTATTTGGAATGCCGTGTTAATACTTCTGATTTGAGTTTTCTGGCCTGTCATATTGCAAGCCAGATCAGTCTCGATGTCGTGATATAGATCGAAGGAAGGTCCAGCAGCATGCCGTCTCGAAAAATAGGTAAAGTGCTTGTCGATCTCGGGCATCTCAGTGAGGACCAAGTCTGGGAAGTGCTAGAAGCCCAGAAGCAAGGAGGCGGGACTCTCTTTGGGGCAAAGGCAATCGAACTTGGATTCATCACCACGGCTGCTCTCACCGAAGCGATCTCGGAGCAGTGGGGGATGCCGATGGTGTCCCTGGCGGATGTCGCTGTGTCGCCCAAAGTCTTGGAGCTTGTTCCGCAGACGATGGCCGAGCTCTACAAGATTATGCCTTTGTCGCTCAAGAACGACGTGCTGACGGTCGCGATTTCGGAGCCACAGAACGTTGCAGCTCTCGATGATCTTCGGAATTTTTTGGGTTACGACGTTCGCGGAGCGGTGGCTTCACAGGAGGACATCGCAGCCGCCATTGGGAAATACTATTCCGCAGATAAAGAGGAAAGTATCGAAGACGTCATTAGTGAAATGGAAGAGTCGCTCTCCGAGGGGGGGGATAAGAAGCGAGGTTTCGATATCGGCTCCGAAGACGAACTCGTCAACTCAACGCCGATTCGCAAGCTGCTTAACATGGTGTTGCTGCTGGCGATCAAAGATAAGGCAAGTGACATCCATTTCGAACCGTTCGAAGAAGAGTTCAAGATTCGAGTGAAGGCGGATGGTGTTCTTTACGAAATGGTTCCACCTCCGCGGCACTTGGCCAACGCCATCGTGTCCCGCGTCAAGGTGATGGCCAACCTCGACATTGCCGAACGCCGACTTCCTCAGGACGGACGCATCGAACTTAGCATTGGCGGAAACGCTGTCGACTTGCGAGTCAACGTCCTTCCGACCATGTTCGGCGAGTCTGTCGTTATGCGAGTGCTGGATCGAAGCGTTGTCCAGCTCGATCTAAACAAGATCGGAATGGACCCCGGGACGCTTGATCGGTTTCGTAAGACGCTGCAGCTTCCCAACGGCATCGTTTTGGTGACGGGGCCGACGGGAAGCGGCAAGACGACCACGCTTTATTCGGCTCTCAACGAGCTCAACGACATCTCGACCAAGATCATCACCACTGAAGATCCCGTCGAATACGATATCGATGGCTTGGTGCAGGTCCCCGTGAATAATGACATCGGCGTAACCTTCGCCAACGTTCTCCGGGCAATCCTGCGACATGATCCAGACGTTATCTTGGTTGGTGAGATTCGAGACTTCGAGACCGCTGAGATCGCAATTCAGAGTGCAATGACAGGCCACTTGGTCTTCAGCACGCTCCATACAAACGATGCACCGGCTACCGTGACTCGACTTCGCGACATGGGAGTGCCGCCCTTCATGATCACGGCCACGGTTGAAGCGATACTTGCTCAACGACTCGTTCGTCGAATTTGCGCGGAGTGCCGGACCGAATTTGAGCCGTCTGATGAACTGCTCATGGAGCTGCAATTACCTGTCAGTCAGGCTCGAAAATACAAGTTCTATTACGGTCGCGGTTGCGGACGTTGCAACAACGGCGGCTACAAAGGACGCAGCGGGCTTTACGAGTTGATGCAGGTCACGGATGACATTCGCGACATGGTGGCCTCCAATGCCTCGACAGACGAAATCCGCAACCTTGCTCGCTCGCAAGGCATGACAACTCTGCGAGAGTCGGGCTTGCGTCTAATATTCGACGGCGTGACGACGATCGACGAAGTTGTCCGTGAAACCGTCATGGAAGACGTCGGCTAGTTTCACTCGACCCAGTCGTCGCCGCGATGTTTAGGAATCAACGCATCGGCTTTCCATCTCCGTATTGAACAGGATCCGGCAAGACGGCCACGCTTGGCGTGTCTGCCAAATGCAGCAGGGAGACATTTCATGCCAGTCTTTCAATTTGAGGCCATGGATAATACAGGGGCCGAAGTAAAGGATACGGTAGAGGCTGGCTCGGAAGCTGAAGCCCAACAGATGATTCGTGAGAAGGGCTTTTTCGTTACCAAAATCTCTGAGCAGAAGAAGAGCAAGAAGGCCAAAAAGACGGCAGAAAAGAAGGAAGCCGGAGGCCCCAAGAAACGCCGAGGCTTCTCGTTTGGCAAGGTCAAGGCTGCTCATCTCTGCCAGTTCACAAGACAGCTTTCAGTGCTTCAAGACGCCGGCCTTCCAGTGCTCCGCAGCTTGAGGATCCTCGAAGGTCAGTCGAAACCTGGCCCACTAAAGTCCTCTCTTGTGGGTGTCATTGAAGACATTGAATCAGGGTCCACACTGTCTGAGGCGATGTCGAAACAACCGAAAGCATTTGACGAACTCTATGTCAACATGGTGCGAGCCGGTGAGGCAGGTGGAGCACTGGAAACCATTCTCCAGCGCTTGGCTGACTTCAAAGAACGGGCACAGAGCCTAAAGCGCAAAGTTCAGGGCGCTATGATTTATCCCGTCGCAGTCGTGACTGTGGCAACCTTGATCGTGGGATTCATCATGGTTTGGATCATTCCAAAGTTTAAAGCCATCTTTGAAGGCTTCGGTACAGAGTTGCCCAAGATCACTGAATTGTTGATTAAAACCAGCGACGTCATCGCCAGCTACTGGTTCATGGGACCCGTTATTCCAATTGCCATAATCGTATTCTTAAAGGTGGTTCGCAAGAACAAGACAGGAGAATTCATTCTCGATTTCTTGGCCCTAAAGATACCTCTCATGGGCAAGATCCTCTCCAAATCGACCACTGCCCGAATTATGAGAACCCTAGGCACGCTAATCTCCTCAGGTGTGCCAATTCTCGAATGTCTGACAATTGCTCGGGATACTTCAGGAAACGCAGTATTCAAACGAGCCTTCGACAATATCTACACCGCGATTCGAGAAGGTGAATCGATTGCCGTGCCACTAAAAGAGGCTCGAATCGTCGACGACCTCGTCGTGAATATGGTCGATGTCGGTGAGGAAACCGGTGCTCTCGACGTGATGATGTATAAAGTCGCTGACGTCTACGACGAAGAGGTCACGGTACTTGTGGATGGCCTTATTAAACTGCTTGAACCAATGCTGGTCGTGGTTCTCGGCCTCGTCGTGGGTTTCATCGTCATTGCGTTGTTCATGCCACTGATCAAGTTGCTAAACGACTTGTCTTAGTGCGCCGCTCGTTTGGAGCGACTGGCTCGTACTCTTCGGACGCATCGGTGCCATCTCGAATGGACGTCTAGATCTCACTTACGGAAATCTAATCAAGGAGCTGCGCCGTGATATCACTTCAACCACGGTATTCCAAATTGCGAGATGATCGGACGGCATTCACGCTCGTCGAAATCATGGTGGCAATAGTCATTGTTGCAATTCTCATGTCTCTCTTGCTTCCAGCGTTGGGGCGTGCCAGAACAACGGCGCGTATTCAGGAAGTCAAAACCGATATGGATAAGATCACGACAGCCATCTCGGCGTTTAAGATGCGATTCAACATTGATGTACCGGGATCAGTTACTCTCTACGAGAAGGCGTCTGACTGGGCTGTAACCACAGGGGACGGGCCTCGCAGCCTCGGTATTATTCGACAGATCTGGCCTCAATATGGATTTGGCGACTATGACTATAATCAAGATGGCGACAAGACTGACGTAATTCACCTTGATGGTGCAGAGTGCCTGGTCTTCTTCTTAGGTGGCGTGGTAGATCCAGCGACCGGAGCACTTGTTGGATTCTCAAAAAATCCAATCAACCCATTCGCGGTAGGTGGCAATCGCGAAGGCCCCTTCTTTGAGTTTAAGGGGTCGTTTAACAATTATGTCGGCGCCGGTCGGCTCGTAGATACTGATGCGGATCGTTTTCCAGAGTATCTGGACCCCATCGAAGGTCAAACGGCTCCGTATCTCTATTTTGCTAATGGGTATCGCACAATTAACGACGGCACGCGAAAATGGGTCAATGCTGATAGTTGGGATCCCAATGCGACGACGGGACAACGGATGCGTCGAGCATACTACCTAGCGCCGATTGCAAATCAGTCTTACCCAGCTGGAGCGACAACAAGTACGCCTCACAATAAGTCGACGTTCCAGATTATCTCTGCTGGTTTCGATTCACAGTATGGAAACGGTGGGGGGTTTGATCCCAATGATGACACAAAGAACACAGATCTGAGTACCGACGATTCTGACAACATCACCAACTTCCACAGCGGAACGCTTCGTTAACGTTGCTATCTCCGAGGAGTACGTGTCATGTTGCAAGCCACAAAGAAAACACAGATTTCCGAAGAGGGAGCCAGTGGCTTTACATTGGTCGAGTTACTGATTGTGATCAGCATAGCCGGATTCCTCTTGGCGACACTCGGCGTGACCATTGCCAACTACCTCGAAAACGCCCGCGAGCAGCAGACTGTTGCGACTCTGCGAAAGATTGAGGGGCTCATCGCGGAGCGACTCAAAGGCCTAGAGCGAGCTTATAAAAAGCCAGATTTTACTACCTTCGTCACGCGGTTCCAAAAGCAATTGCAAGCGGGTGATTCCAATCAGGGCATTCCACTGATGCCTGGCTTCTCACGAGAAGCGACAGAGATGCTCGCCCGGAAGCTGTTTGCGAGGATGTTGTTTCCCCAAACGCTCTCAGAAGGAATTCCGCTATCCAGCGAAGATCTCGACGGAAACGGCGTGCTAGATGCCGGCGAAGATAAGAACGGAAATGGCACGTTGGATTATTACCGAACGGTCCTCGACCGAATTCGTGGCGATCAAGGAGTTCAATTCAATTATGCGAATCACACTGCCACTGCTGAATCTCGAAAGACCGAGAGTTCAGAATTGCTATACTACGCCTTGACGAGCATGGAGCTATTCGGCATCGCGCCTGTTCCCACAGAATTTCGAGACACGGAAATTCGAGACACGGACGGAGACGGGATGCTTGAGTTCATCGACGGCTGGGGCCGACCTCTACGGTTCTATAGGTCGCCTACTCGCTTGGTAAAGCCTTATGGCATGCTTGGGCCCGATGGATATCCTGGAAGCGTCGGTGATGATGATGCTTACGGGGTGGCTGAGGATTTCGCTGAAATTGGATTTGTGTCCCAGTCCGGGCCGACGGACGACCATTACATTTCGCCGGAATGGCGAAGGTTTGCAGGGCTTTTTATTGGAGGTCTTCCGCGTGCCCCTTATCAAGGCTCTTCGGGCGGGGGAGTTCTGGTCAACTACGATCAACTGAACCAAGATCCCGACGATCCTTATGGGTTGCTGATTAGCGAATTTCGCCGACTGAGTATTACGAATGCCAATATCACCCCAACTGCCTTGGTAGATACCGAGCGTGCCACATCACCGTTATGGAATTTTCCAACATTCGACGTATATCACAAGCCGCTCGTTGTTTCAGCCGGTCCCGATGGTGAACTCGGGATTCTAGAGCCGTTCCCAACTGAGGATCTGGACGGCGACGGCGTTCTGGGACCAAACGAGGATTTCAACGCCAATGGGCAGATCGACATCTTTGGCCATTTGGCGATTCCCGGCCTGATTGTGGCGCCAACTAAAACGGCCGCAATCCCTCACCTACCCACCGGAACGACGACGTTCATTCTCACGACCGCCTTTGATCAAGCGAGTGACAATATCACGAATCGCAACCGGGCTGCAGGAGGTCGACGATAATGAAAACCACCTGTATCACTCAGTCGGTTCCGCCACGTTCTCGGCCTAAATCACGAAAGGCGCGAGGTTTCACGCTTGTCGAACTTCTCGTCGTGATTGGGATTGTGGCTCTGCTCGCAACCATGACATTGCTGGCGGTGGATCTCAGCTTTAATGCTGAGCGAGTTCGATCGGGGGCGAGGCAGCTTCAATCCATGCTCGAAGGCGCTCGTGACCGAGCGATTCATGCCAGAGATCCTCGCGGTGTCCGTTTTCTTGTGGAAAACGATCCCCTGAATGGTCGGAAATGCGGCAGCATGATTTATATCGGCTCGTCGGATGTTTGGAGCCGTGGCACGATTATGCTAATGCGTTCCGATTTCGACTTCGATGGGAATGTTGATAACGTTGATCGCGACGGAGATGGCAAGAAGGACGACGAGATCTACATGATCGTCGATGCCATGGAGAATCAGGCCGGAAACAGCCAATTGAATAATGCGGCAGATACGAAGAGTACCGGCTGGGTGAATCTGCTTCAGCGCGGCTATTTGCCGGTTTATGAGGACGGCAATCACAACAATGTTCTCGATGCGGGCGAAGATCTCAACGGGAATGGTGTCCTCGACAATGAAACGGCCCGAATCAAGATCCCAGGGGATCGCAACGGAACCTGGTACAGCGTTAGTACTTATTATCTCAGCAAGAATCTCTACTCTTCGAACCCGGCAATCAAGGCCCATCCCAACGTCCTGGAATTGATTCCGCTTCGCCCTTATCGCGATCCGGGCACGACACCACCGGGAGAAGTTGTTGCGTTTGAAGGCACTGGCCCTAACACCTACATCCTGGAACTCCCATCTCGCGTTCTGGCCGACGCTGAACCGGTTTTGCTACCAGCGGACGTCGTCATCGACCTGGATGCATCCAGTGTTCCATCAGCTTGGAGGCCTGCGTCGCCAAGTTTGGCATACCCTTACAGTGCGAAGATGGACTTGCTTTTCTCGCCGCGAGGAACGGTGATAGGCGACGAAGCGGCGGTGGGATTGATCCACTTCTATCTGTGTCTTCGAAAAGACATTGATGCCATCAATTCAGGCTTCGCGTCGAACGGCCAAACATTCCCAACGCGAACTCCAGTCACCGCGTCGACGTGGTCTTCGCATGTTGTGATACCGGGTGAGGCAGGAACATCTTCAGACCCACCTGTCGGTGATCGTGCATTGGTTACCATTTTCACTCAGACAGGAAAGATCGGTTCATACCCGCTGAACTCAGTCGATGCGTTGGACTACGTCACGAATCCTACGAGTCCCCCGAGTGGCCAAGATCGGTTCGCCGACGCTCCGTTCTACTACTCAACAAAGTCTGAGGGGCTAGCACAATGAAACGGACCAAACGCCATTCTGTCTCTCGGATTGAAACCCATATTCGCAAAGGCGTCACGCTCACCGAAGTGCTCATGTCTTTGTTAATCATGAGTATCGGCGTCGTGTCTCTAGTGACTCTGTTTCCAATCTCAACACTGCGAGTGATTGAAGCGACGAATATGACCAATGCGACGCTTCTGAGGTATTGTGCAGAAGCACGAATTGACGCGCAGCCGTCAATCGTTTTTGATCCTGACTCAAATCCGGCGACCAATCATCTAGGTCAGGATTATGTCGTTGATCCGTTGGGTTTTGTTGTCTTTGGTAAAATCGGCGGAACTCCAACGGTGTTTGGAACTAACCCACCCCCCGCATCAGTGACGATACCACTCCCAATTCGGTATCCGGGTAGCACATCCATTGTCTCAGAAGATGACGCGCGGCAGTTGGTTGCGTCGACAGATACCTTTACCGAGCAAGGCGACGGGCGGATTGTCGCTGGAACATACTCATCCACGTCAGTGACACTTGATCCAAACATGGATTTATCGGGGCTTGCTGGGCTCAATCTTGCGACAACCGAAGTGCGTGCCATTCTCTTCGATCCGTTTAAGGAGCGTAGCGAGATTCGTCGCCTTACCGCGATCAGGCAACCCGCCCCGCATACAATTAGCTGGACAGTCCCATTGCCCGCATCGTTTACAGATGTTGGGCGTGTCATGGTTGCAACGGGGGATGAATACTATACCTGGATGTTGACCGTTCATCGCCAACCAAGTGGTCCGGCGAATGTTGAAGTCGCAGTCTTCGTGAAGATACTGTTGACGCAAGCCGCTGAGCAAGTTTATTCGGCGAAGTTAGTTCCTACCGTGCCGGGTACCAGTAACGAGAATAATAGCGTCACAATCTCATTTACCGGCGACAAGCCTACGATTCGCCGTGGCGGTTATTTGTTCGACACTAAAAACTGTCGCTGGTACCGCATCTCTGCAATTACCAATACGACGACCACTTCGATCTCTGTGACATTAGAAGATTCAATTCGCAAGGCTAATACCGAGGATCTCAATCTTGATGGGGCTCTGAATCCCAAAGAGGATTCCAATAACAACGGCGTCTTGGACTCGGGTGAAGATGTCAATGGTAATGGTCGCCTCGACGGGGCCGAGGATTCGAATGGCAATGGAGTCCTCGACGAGGGTGGCGTCATCGTGTTTCCGAATGTTGTCGGAGTCTTTCCCATCGAGACGAAGATCCCATAGTCAGCGGACCAATTGAATTGGGCCGCTTTGACGGATTTGCGAAACCGTCGCGTTCGCGTACCGCTCGATACCTCGTTCTTGAAGTAGAACGCCCGAGAAGAGTGCAGATCATGATAAGAGCAACATCTAGGACAATGAGGCTACAAAAGAACCGCCAAGGCTTCACACTCATTGAAATGCTCGTAGCTGCGGCGCTCGTGGTCCTGATGATGACAATTTTTGCGGAGGTCTTCCAAATGGCCTCTGGCTCAATGACGTTGCAACGCACAATTTCTGAAAACGACCAGCAGGTTCGTACTATTACCACGATCATGCGAGGTGATCTTCAGAAACGAACCTTTCGCACGCTTGTGCCATTTTATCCGCGAGAAGATTTCAACGAGTCCGACCAATATGGAATTCCGTTTGATGCTCGCCAAGGCTACTTCTACGTTTCTTCAAACGACATAAATAATTCAGTAGACAATCTCTTGCAGTTCACGGTGGATGCTTCAATTCGAACCGAGACTAGTGACGAAACACCTTTCTATGGTCGGGCAATAGCTAAATACCCTCCCGGCTATACTCCGCCTGCACCACCTACTCCTGCTCCGAATCCACTCTCGCTATTTCCCAATCAACCGGATAGCGACGATGGTCAAATCGAGCCCAACTCAACGGCGTCATCGAATGCCGCTGAGGTTGCCTACTTCGTCCGCAATGGGACTCTCTATCGCCGAGTTGTCTTATTAAGGCAGCCGCTTGACACCGTTGGAAATGGCCAATCGACAAGCGACGTGATTCAGCCACGCACGTCGAATGGATCGCGGTATTTCGGCCCCACTACCAGTATGGATTACTGGGATAACTTTGACTTGGCGGCATACCGATCAAGGCAAGACGATACGCCCTACTTCGTTGGAATCTCGGGCAATCAAAATTGTCTCGACAATAAGACGAAAGATCCAGCTGCTCCGCAGCAACCGCTTGGTAAGAGTCGGTATCGATTTGGCTTCGATAATTCGTACTCGCCGACGATGACTGGTCCGGTTTGGAATCCCTCAAGCGGTTTGTCGCGTGAATTCTTCGGAACGGCTAATGAACTGTTCTTGGGGCGGTTTACACACGAAGAAACGTCATCCATTGGGTTCAAGTATCCGTGCGCCGGCAGTGTCGTGGCTGGAGGAAATCCGTTTGCAACCACGGCAACGTTTACTGATACGAACCTCGATGGTGTCGTAGATAGTTTCAGTGGTGGTGCGAGAGTGGGACAGGACATTCTCGTCACTCACGTTCATGCGTTTGACGTTGAGCTATTTGACGAACGGCTCAACGCGTTTGTTCCAATTGGCCATTCATTGACAACCGCTGGCGGCGTCCCCGGAGATTTGCATCTTTCGAGAAATGCGACACTCAATACAAGCTACTTCGCCCCAGGATCATCCGCCGGACATTCATTTGATACCTGGCACCCGTTCTAGATCGAGACGGAGCAAGCGCGTTCGACAATCCTCCGATTCCAAACTACTCAGCTGCAATGCCGCAGGACAATCCTCCCTATCGGCCTATGGTATATGACCCCGCAGGAGTGTTGGCTCCGGCTCCAATCAATTCCTCTTCTCCTTATGATCCGTATTGGAATCCAACCACAACATATCGAGCCGGTGAAGATCTTAACGGGAACGGATCGCTTGATCCCGGAGAAGATGCGAACGGAAACGGGAAGTTAGACCCTGGTGATGTTGTTTTTGTGCCGACGGAAGATGTGAATTACAATGGGATGCTCGATCCAGGTGAGGATACAGATAAGTCGAATTTCAAGGGATATCACTACAATCCATTGCCTCTTCCTAACGGTCAACCAGATGGCTTTATTGATGATGTCGGTCCCCAATCGACGATCAGTCGGCCAATCCGGCCATACGGTCGCGTCTACTATTATGTGTGTCGTCGGGCGGCTTTAGCTGGTGCTACACCTGCGGGATACAACGATCAGCCCGCGTGGGGGACTTCGCCCGGCGTTCTGTTCGGTCATCCAAGTAATCCGAATCTTCCGCAGTGGGAAGCCGTCCTGAACTTGCGGCCGATACGAGCTATGCGAATCACGGTTCGCTTCCTGCATCGCGGTTCGAACAAGTTGCGGCAGATGACTTTGATTCACTCGCTTCGCGACCAATAGTCATCACAGCATCCGATTTCTCTACGGAATACCGTCATGATGAAGATCACCACTACTAATCCGCAGATGCTGACTGAAGACGACGCAACACGTCGTGAAGTCTCGGAAAACAGGCGAGGGTCCACTCTTGTGGTTATCATCGCGCTGATGGGCATGCTCGCGCTATTGGGTATAACGTTCTTTACGTTTGCTACTCAGGAGCAGGACAATGCCGAAAACTTCTTAGAGGCGGCCAAGCACATCGAGGATGCCGAACTGGGGCCAGACAAGTACTTCAATTGGGCTTTGCGTCAGTTGATTTCGGGCGCGGAGAAGTATGAAAAGAATAGCGTTCTCTGGGGAGGACGACATTCACTGCTGGCGAATGCGTTTGGCAGCGATCTGCACCCATACACGGGCAGGGGGGTAAACTTGGTTGGGGATGCGAGCGGCAATCCCTATGTCGATCAAAACTATGACGGCACACCAGATGCCAATTACCTTCTCGATTTCAATGATGCGCCAGGAGCACACAATCGCCAGGAATTGACTATCGGAAATCTGCCCCAGCCAGATGTTGATTACACCTATCCGGATATCAATAACGTCTTTCTGGCCCACCTCGGAACAGTGCTTGTTATGGAATCGGATCCAAATTCTAACGGTGTTGTGGATCCTGGAGAAACGCAATACGACCTCAATCAGAATGGTGTATTTGATCCGAATCCAGTTTCCGTTCCCGTGATAAAACCGTCATTCCATCGTCCTGAATTATTACGTGGAACGGCGGGGTTCGGCGCGAATTGGTATAACGATCCATCAACCAAGGCGCGCCTCATGCGGGCGCACCCTTCCCACCTCTATGTGCCCGCATCGTCGGCCAATCAAAACAACCCGAATCAATCTCGATTCCTTGATAACGACAATGCTGCGGACGCGGCCTTGCTATCAAGCGGTGGTTTCAAATTCCATCGCGACACCAGTGGAAACGGCATCGATGCTGAGCAAGGTGTTTGGCTAATAACAGCACCGGGCACTCCTATTACCCGGGACCGTTTACACTTCGACGGAGATGAAGACAACGACCTCAACGGCGACTATGAGGGCGTCTTGCTGGACCTCGATTTTCCAATGTTGCCTGATTCAGCGAACGGGAAGTTGTACGTGCCGCTGTTCTCGATGACTGTTGTTGATGCGGATGGATTGATCAACCTTAATGCTCACGGAAATCTCTCGGGGAATTCGATCCCTCAATTCGGACCATTTAATTTCTATACCACGAATGCGTCTACAAACTGGTCGAGTATTTCTCATTCGGTTTCCGGACTATCTTCCTATGAGATCAACCCGATTTGGGCGCTGACGGCAAAGCCGTCAGATCTGAGTTCGATGAATCTCCACACGGGGTACTTCGGCGCAACTCCTCCAGGCTGGACCGGTCGGGCGTTTGACCTAGCGAACATGGAGTTTTGGTGGCTGAATAAGGGACGGGCTGAAGCTACTTCCAATCCCCTTTACCCCAAGGTAATCGCTGGTCGGCAGGGTGATGCGGATCGCATTTTGGGAATGTGGCAAGCAGCGGGTGGGCCGATGTTGGCGCCAGCGTTTAACAATGCTGCCAACTATTATCGCTTCCCTCAGCCAGGCGTCTGGGATCAGGATGACAATCGGGATCGCAATGAAGGTGGGCAGTACGATCCAGCGACCGTGACGGCGGCTAACCTCGCCTTGGCTCAATCGCGACCGGGACGGCATCCATTGTCTTATGGCGGTGGAGGCTGGTTTTGGGATCCGAATAACCTCGGCAACATGCAACGCACTGCGTTGCCGGGAGTGACTAATCCAACTCGGTGGCTGCAATATACGAACTACCAAATCGCTGGCGATAACGGTCTACGGCCGGTTTATTTTGCGGATCCTGCCGATCCTACGAACCCGAGCAAATGGAATTTGTTGATGCCCAATGCGGTTTTAGGCGCTCAGTTCCAGACCTATGGCAGCGGGCCTCAGTTTAATCCGGCATTTGGCAACGGACCCTTGTTCGACGATATGAATGAGATCACTCTGGCAAACAAGTATATCCGCCGCCCCTACGATGAACCGTTTGACTATGAAGACTGGGCCGGCATCGCGCTTTCGGAAACGGATTTTGCGAACACGGGAATTCGGTCGCGAATTCGAGACCTCGCACCCGGAAACACTAATCCTGGGTACAACTCCAAGGCTGCGACTATCCGGCAACGATTTGCGACCGAGTCGTGGGATCGAAAGCAGTTCGCTCGCCCCTCGACTCTAGTTGGCGCTGGACCGGATGGGCAACCAGGGCGAGCGTCCTATGATGATAACAAGGATGGTGTCATTGATGATGTGGGCGAGTTGGGATGGCCGGGCACCGATGACTTATTGCGTTATTGGGAATTCAACCACGACACCGACAACGATGGTCTAAACGAATTCCCGCCAGCGTTTGGTTTGAATACCGCAACCCCTGCTCGGGCCTACGCGCTGAGAGACGAAGATTTAAATAATAATGGCATTTTAGATTCGGGTGAGGATACCAATGGCAACAACCTGCTAGATCGATGCGATGTCTTCCGACCTCAATTGCGGCGACTTTTGGCGGTAGAGGCGGGCAATCGGAATCAGTTGGCATTGCAATTCCGCCTTAGCATTAACCAATTGCTTGATGTTCGCCGAGTGGGATCGAATTCGGGCAATCCGCTTTCAAGTCCGCTTGAGTATCGTCCGTTAACTCCGCATCCGACAAACGGTGTAACCACCATCCCAGCGGCGCCTGTTGCGTATCCTCCGACTACCACCGATGAGCAGGAATACTGGGCACGGCGGGATCGCCAAGCGATGGCTCGCGACCTCTTCGTGATGCTCGCGACATTTTGCCGAGGTGACGGAGTGGACCCAACCACTTCTGCCGCTTATGGATCCGCTGACCAGAATCAGTTATTGCGGGAGATGGCCCAGTTCGCTGTCAATACTGTCGACGCGATGGATCGAGATAACATCGCTACGATGTTTGAATATGACAATGATCTAAGCGATGGCTGGAATATCGGCGACGAGCCAGCCATTGCTGCTCCAGGAAAGAATATTGTTGTAGGTGTTGAAGCTCAGGAATTGGGCTTTAGCGAGACCTTGTGGGTTCAACAGAAGAAATTGTCCGCAGACAACACTCATACGCCGTTCGACGAGTCGGCTGATGAGCAACACTTCCTCTTCATGGAACTCCGAAATCTTCAGCCGACAGCCGTAACTTTGGGGAAGACAGGGGTCAGTACCAGCAAGGCGAATGCAGTCTGGCGAATTCGTCATACCATCGATGCTCAAACTGGGCCAAATGAGATTCCCGAATGGTCGACTGCGGCCACGTTGCCTTCTCCCCAGAATGCCATCTACTTCAAGGCGGCCTCTGGTTCGATCGCTCCTGGTGAGCAATATACGATCGCCACGGGCGATGCTTATCTCGGTACGGGACGCCCGGTTGATTTGTATCTTGACGTTGATACCACGGCGTCGACCTTCGAGTTGATTGCTCCGGCCGGGAGCGGCTCTTCAACGTTTACGTCATCGAACACGCCGCCTTTGGGTGGACTAGTTCGACGCACGGATCTCGATCTTGTCGAGGATAGCGCGAGCGCGAAACATGAACTTGAGAACGGACCGGTCGGGCGCTTTCTTGATCGAACAGACTTTGGATCTCCCCTTGGATTGCTAAGTTCGGTTACTCAGATTCAGTTAGTCTTGGAGAGACGGCTTAATCCCGAGCAGCCACAATTGTCATATGCTGAAAATCCTTGGATTGCTGTTGATTTTATGCTGGCGGAGCAACGCAAGTTGGATCTCTCTGACACATCAGATGCAACCGCAATTTCAGATCGATTGCGTGGAACCACTGTCCCAC
>OMIV01000093.1 GCA_900299185.1 Planctomycetaceae bacterium | reverse complement strand
TGCCAACTGCTCCCAATCCAACGCTGTCGCTCAACGGCACGGTGCCTCTGCCGCCGTTGCCTGAAGAGATCTCGCTGCCGTTGAATCGCGAGACGACAGAGCTGCATGACTTCGGCGAAGTGACGCCGGACTTGCTCGATAACTTGCAACAAGAGAGCCGTGATCAAGCCTTGGAAGATCTGTGCGTGTCGCGTCGAGGCTATGTCGTGCTCGAGCATTGGGGCTATCACGCGGCGGCCTTGGCGGGACGTCGAGACTTGTTGGGGATCACCACCGTTCAAGGCAACTTCACCGTCAGCTTCCCTCAGTTGGTGGATGGTCTGACCGTGCGACCTCAGTTTGGTTTTCACGAGCTATCCGGGCCTCTGACGACGGACCTGCCGAGTCAGTTGTTCGACGTCATGGTCGAAGGCGGTTGGACTCAATCGTTGTCGGATCGAGTGGCAGTGCGAGTCGCGGGCACCGTGGGTCTCTACACCGACTTCGATCAAAGCCACTTGTCCGATGCCGTGCGTGTTTCGGGATTGGCACTCGGGACCTTCGAGTTAAACGAAGATCTGCAGCTCGCGCTGGGCGCTGCTTACGTCAACTTGGCGAATCGCAAAGTGCTGCCGATCGCGGGTGTGGTGATCACTCCGAACGACGACGTGCGGCTGGAGTTGCTCTACCCCGAAGGCAAAGTGGCGTGGCGCGTCAATCCCGGTCGTGATCACGAACGTTGGATGTATGTGTCCGGCTCGTTCTTTGGCCGTACCTGGAACATCAATCGCAGCTCTGGCGTGAACGACGATGTCACGTACTCAGATTGGCGAGTCGGGTTCGGCATCGAGTCGCACTTGCAGACACGTGCGGTGTGGTATCTCGAAGTGGGAGCAGCGCTCGGTCGCAAGCTCGAATACGAATCGCATGTTGGCGACTACGACCCCGGCACAACTGGGTTCCTGCGCGGTGGCTTCTATTACTGAGTGGCGCGGCAATTGAGTTGGTGAGCAGTGCAGCCGCGCCCGCGAACGCAACTTGTGACGGTCACGTTCTTGGGCAATGCAAGGTTCGCGTCGCTGAGTGGGAGGGCTCCGTCGAGCTGGAGCACGCCAAGACTTGCATGACGGTGGTGCTTATTGGCACCTGCTTGCTAGGCGGGAATCAGTCCTGTTGTTTCCGGGAAGCCAGCCATCAGATTGAAGTTTTGCACGGCGACGCCAGACGCTCCCTTGATGAGGTTGTCGAGCACCGCAATTACTGTCAGCACGCCCTTCGTTCGGCGCACGGTCATGTGAACGAAGTTCGTGCCGCTGACGTCCTTCGTTGCGGGCAGATGATCGACGACATGCACGAACGGCTTGCCGGCATAGAACTCGCGCATCACTCCGAGGAGTTCGGCATCCGTTTGATTGCCGGTGGGGCGAGCGTAGATCGTGGCCAAGATGCCGCGATCCATCGGAATGAGGTGTGGAGTAAATACGACATCGACCGACTGGCCGCTGACATCAGACAGCACTTGCTCGATCTCGGGCTGATGCCGGTGCTTGCCGACACCGTAGGCCAAAAGGCTCTCGTTCACTTCGCAATACAGAAAGTTCTGTTTGGCCGCTCGGCCTGCTCCCGACGTGCCGCTCTTGGCGTCGATGATGATGCCCGTAGGCTCGACCAAGCCGTGCTTCAGTAACGGTGCGAGTGCCAGGATCGAGGTACTCGTGTAGCAGCCGGGGTTCGCAATCAACTGCTGTCCGGCGATGCGATCTCCGTAGATCTCGGGCAGACCATAAACCGTCTTGCCCAGGCGAGCCGGATCGCTGTGCTCTAGTCCGTACCATTTCTGATAAACGGCGGGATCGTTCAGCCGGTAGTCCGCGCTGAGATCGACGACTCGCAGGCCCGCCGCCAGAAGCTGAGGAATCACCGACGTGCTGGCTCCGTGAGGCAAGCAACAGAATGCAAAGTCGGCTTGCTGCGCGATCTGCGTCGGACTGAGGTCCGAGCACTGCAAGTTCAAGCGACCGGTGAGCGACGGATGAATGGTCGAGATCTGAGGATTGCCTTCTTGCCGCGTGGTGGCGACGGTGATTTGCACCTCCGGGTTCCGCAACAGGATGCGGATAGCTTCGAGGGCGGTGTAGCCAGTGGCTCCCAGAATGGCGACGCGAATCATGACTTGGTCTCGTGCAGAAGAAGTTCAAAGAGAAGGACAAACCGAGGGCGGGTTTTAGAAGACCTCGCAGCGAATCGCGACCGGTCGCAAGCTGTGACCGTGGCTCCTTGAGTGCTGATTGATGTCTTCTCCGCGTGCTTCGTTTCTCTGCGGTTCAGGGCGCTGCTTTACCGCCGAGCAACGGAGAACGCCGACAAAGACGACGACGATCGGAGCTTCTCACGGCACGTAGAGGAACGAGTTGAGATTGAAGAGCGACAGACAAAACTCCGACTCAGGTTGCTCGCGCAAAAACTCGATCGACCGCGCACGTTCAATCGGCGTCGGGGCTCGACCACATGCCAGTCGGAAAGCTCGCTCGACGAATTGCTCACGATTGCCACTCGTTTCGCGTGCGAGTCGCGCGGCGAAAGCGGTTGCGAGTTCATTGGAGAGACTTCCATTGAGCAGCTCGAGTGCTTGCGGCGGATGAGTGCTCGATTCGCGCCGACCACAACTTGATAGCAGCGCCGGAGCATCGAGGCTCTCAAAGAAAGGCAGTCGCAGGTTGCGCTTCGCGATCAGGTAGACCGAGCGACGATCGTGTTCGCGCGGGTCCTTCGTCACGGACCATTGCGCTGGCTTGTAGAGCAAGTCGACCAGTTCGGGATCAACCGGCACGATGACGCTCGGACCACCCGACTTCAGATTGATCCGTCCCGACACAGCCAACATCGAATCGCGAACTTCCTCGGCACTCAAACGCCGTCGCGAGAAGTGTGAGAGCAACCGATTCTCCGGGTCTTCGATCGCGGCTTGTGGCGGAGCATGTTCGATTGCGGAACTCATCTGATAGGCGTTGCTCAGAACGAGCAGGCGATGCAGTGGCTTCAGTCGCCAACCCTGATCGATCAGCGTCATCGCCAGCCAATCCAGCAGTTCGGGATGACTAGGCCGCTCGCCGTTGGTTCCGAAGTCATTGACGGATTTGACGAGCCCCGTGCCGAAGTGTTGTTGCCAGATGCGATTAACGATGACTCTGGCCGTCAGTGGATGGTCGGGCGATGCCAACCAACGAGCGAGCAAGGTGCGCGGACGGCTGACATCGGGCGAGAGTTCCGCCAGTTCGTTTGGCACCAGCACGCTCAATGGTCGCGGTCCAACGGCCTCACCTTTCTGCTCCCACACACCGCGTTTCAAGACATGCATCGCAGTGCGTTTGCCGTCGTCGTTTCGAATGGTCGGAATTGTGGCGAGCGGCGCGGGTAATTGATCTTCCAGCTCCTCGATCTTCGCATCGAGCTTGTCTTTGGCTGGTCCCGTAAGTCCCTTGGCCTGCTTTTGAAGTTCAGCGATTTGGCCTTTGATCTTCGCTGTTTCTGACTCCCAGGCTTGCTGCTCCGTCTGTGTGGCGAGCGACAGATTGTGCTCGTGAGTCGACGCGAAGTAGGCCTGCAGTCGGTAGTAATCTTGCTGTGAGATTGGTTCCAGTTTGTGGTTGTGGCAGCGAGCACATCCGACTGTCAGTCCGAGCAACGCCGAACCAACAATGTCAGTTCGCTCGGTAAGCACTTCGTTGCGACTCAACGCAATGTCGGGGTTGCCTGCGTTGCGACGCACTGGTCCCAGACGATGGAAGATTGCAGCGCTGAGCAACTCGCGGTCAGATGATTGCTGCAGAGGGTTACTGGCATTCGAAAGGGACTCGTCGCCCGCCAGTTGTTCGGTGATGAATTGATCGAACGGCTTATCGCGATTGAAGGAGTCGATGACGTAGTCGCGGAACCGCCATGCATCGGGAATGTGCCGGTCGTACTCGTAGCCTTCAGACTCGGCGAAGCGAACCACATCCAACCAATGCGTCGCCCACTTCTCTCCGTAATGTCGACTGGCTAGCAACCGATCCACCAACCGCTCGTAAGCATCCGAGGCACCGTCGCGAACAAACTCGTCGACCTCTTCCGGCGTGGGCGGCAGGCCGATGAGGTCGAAGGTCACTCGGCGTATCAGGTCTGCTCGCTGAGCAGCCTGAGCCGGACGCCAACCTCGTGCTTCGAGCTTGGCCAACACGAACGTATCGACTGGCGAGCGTCCCCAGTTCGTGTCAGTGACATTGGGGAGTGTTGGCTTCTTGATCGGTTGAAACGACCAATGTTGACGAGCGGCCTGCACCTCATCGGCAAACGTGGGAGCGGCACCGATTCGAGGATCGAACGCACCGTCGTCGATCCACTTTTCGAAGTCGGCAATGGTTTGGTCCGAGAGCTTCTTCTTCGGCGGCATCGCCATGCCGTCGGCGTGTTTCAACGCCTGAATCAGCAGACTGTCGCGAGCCTTACCGGGCACAATCGCGGCACCGCTTTCGCCACCCTTCATGACGCCCGACTTGGAATCGAGTCGCAGGTCACCTTTGACTTCATCCGACTTTGAGGAGTGACAGAGGAAGCACTCTGTCTTCAAGACGGGCTCGATCTTCTGGCGAAAATGAGCGGCGCGAGCGTCGTCGTTCTCGGCAGCGACAGCGGCCAGACGCGACGACAGCAGCAACATCAGAAGCAACAGAAGCTTGGTCATAACTCGTTCGTCCCATCTCAATCAGCGCGTCGCAGCAATCGCCAGCCACAGAGCTTCCGCAAGTTCTCGCATGCCCTTGTCGCCAGGATGCCCGGCCACTCCCGCATGGTCGATCTGACGCTCGGCCCGCGCATAGTTCGACTTATCGGCTCCGATCTTGCTGATGTCGACGAACACGCCCTCTGCCGCTTTACAGGTCTCGCGCATCAAGCGGTCTTTCTCGGCGTCGGCCCAAAACTGGCTCCGCACGATCAGCGTTGGTTGGCCGTTTCGCTTTAGCTCGGCCAAGAGACTTTCGAACGCCGTGCGAAAGCGAGCCTTCGCTTCATCCGTCTGAAGTCCGGATGCGTTCTCTCCAATCGCGACGATGACAAGGTCCGCTTGGAAATCGAGTTCTTCCTTCAGTGACTCGCGAAGTTTGAAATCCGTCAGTTGTCGCTCGAACGTTGCGATGTTCTTGATCTTCACTTGAGGCGAGCCGCCCGCTGCCTTGGTGATGCGCTCAACCAGCAGATGGACGTAGTCCTTATCTTGAGCCGACGCGGCCATGCCCCAATTCCCGGTCCAGCCAATCTGCGGAGCTGGTGAATGCAACGTGATGCTGTTGCCCAAGAACAGAACCTTGCCCACTCGCTGCTGACCGACTCGCAACTCTTTAACCGACTGAGCCGGCTGCGTTCCCGAGTCATTCTTCTCTTGAGCATGCGCTGTCGAACCACTGACGCTCAGCAGACTGCTTAGACCTAACGCCACGATGGCAACGAATTGAAGGCGGCAAAGACGCATGGAGGAACTTCTACAGTTGAGGGAGATAGGGGTTGTCGTCGCGAACGCACATTGAAAAAGCTTCGACTCGATTTGTTTTTGAGCCAGAAGCTTCCACAACTACCGCACCAGCATCCAATCGATCTTGGCTTTGGCTGGGGCGGGCTTTTCAAAGGTGACGGTGAAGCCTTCGGGAGTTTTGTCGGAGATGGCTCGGTTGCTGAGCCATGATTGCTCGATGAAGACCGCGTAGTCGGCATCGGCTTCGGGAGTTGGGAATGTCACTTGGAAGGTCGTGGCGTTGGCTTCAACGGACACGTTCTTGCCACGCAGGTTCTTGGCCGGCTTGGAGTCACCCGAGAGACCCGTCACTCCCGAGACTGCACCGCCGGCTTGCAGACCTTTGCCGGTGAATTCGAACTCGCCGGAGTCGCGTCGAACTTTCAACGAAGCAACTTCGACGGGCTTAGCCGGAGTCGATACGGCCTTGGTGATGCCGGTCTTGGCGCCATCGTCTTTCTCGACTGGAGCTTGGCCGTAATGCCATTGAATGGCCTGCTCGTGATGCGGTTGTTGGAAGAGAATGGCGGCTCGGGCGAAGTCGGCTTTGAAGTTCAAACCAACTGTGGCTGCCGAATTCACAACGAGGACATTGTCCCAAGCAGGCTTGGGTTCGTGACGCTTGGCGAGGTCGTCCAAGTTGGCTGGTCCACCGGCAACGGTCACCACTGAGTACCGCGAGACCGCTCCGTTGTTGGCAGCGTCCAACACGGCCGACGGGAACTGTCCCGGCACGTCTTCCCACATCCAGGCGCGGAAGACTTGTGGCTTAAACGGATCCGGGCCGATGGCTTGTTCGATGGGATCACTCTTCTCGAAGTCGAAGGCTGAATTCATCGCCGAGTGAGGGGCAACGCCCAGCGTCTTTTGGCCGCCTCGATCGCCACCGGGAATCGCTCGCGAGACGTCATTCACATAAGCGCCCGGAGCGATGACATAGTCGAGCGGTTTGATGTGGCCATCCCACGTGTAATTCTCGTTACGGTAGAGTGTCGGGCCACCGGCGCTCTTGGCTCCCCACCAGAAGCGTTGGATCTCGATGTCTTTGGTGCCATCGGCATTCGCTTGGAACTTCGTGATGAGATACCAGCGATGCGTGCCTTTGGGTGTCTTCTCGGACGGATCGCTCACCGCGAAATACCGACCGACAACTTCTTCGGTCCAAGGCGCGTCTTTGTCGCCTCGAATCAAGCCGCCGAATTTCCGCTCGGTCGTGTTGCTGATGGGGCTCTTGATCAGGCTCGTCGAGTAGTCCACGCCTTCGAAGATACTCATCTTGGGATTGGGCATATCGAATTCGCCACGTCCCGTAACGATCATGACTTTGCCAGCGGTGATCGCCTTCTTGGGATTGCGATTGATGATGGGACGCGAGTCGCCCAGCGTCTGCACGTTGTTGGCCGAGTTCGAGAACTTGAGCTGGTTTGTCGTCCAATCCACGGACTCGACGGTGCTCTTGAAGGTGTCTTCCTTCGAACGAATGAATGCGGCGTAGCAGTTGCCGTTCTCGTCACCCGCCGCCGAATGGACGTTGGTCATGTAATTGAAGTCACAGTAATAGATGTAGGTGTCGCCGTGAGCGTACTGATTGCGGATCACCTTCACGTCGTAGGTTTGGTTGTCGTTGTTGCTGGTCTGCAGCATGTGCAAGAGCCCGGTGTTGCTCTTGTTGTGCAGGATCGCTCCGGCCACGTGATTGAGGTCGGTATCGGCCACGAAGTAATGCAGCTTCTTTTCGGGGTCATAGCCCACGGACTTCACCACTCCGCGAGTCACTCCGCCTCCATAACCAGGGCCACCGTGCAGATTCAGAAACTGTCCGGGATGAATGCCGCGCACAGTCGGCAGATAGAACTTGCGATCGAGCCCTTTCTCGACGGGGAGTTGCAACCAATCCAGATAGCTCGTCGAACCGGCGACGATGTTGCTGTCGATGGTGATTGCGGGATGAGTGCCCCAATGCGGCAAGCTGTCGCCATCGGCTAAGCGGATCTCGCGCTCGATGCGCATGCCCGACAACGGCGGGACTTGCAGCACTGCACTCTTGCCGTTGTGAGTGAGCACGGTCACTCCCATTTCGTCGGTCCAACGCTTCGTCTCTGCGGGAGGGGCGGGAGTGCGGCTCAGTCCTTGCAGTGGTACTTGCTTGCCCTGCAACTGCTTCCATTCATTGGCCGGGACGATCAACACACCACCGGTCTTGCGCATCTCGCTGACGGCTTTTTGGTAAGTCTCCACTAACTGCTTCGAAGTGATCTCTCCGAACTCTTGGAGTTGCCGGGTAGGTCCGGGAGTTGGTTCAGCACTATGAGCGATTGGCGAAAGGCTGATGGCCGAATAACCGACGAGACCAAGAGCAAGAATCTGACGTCGCAGTTTGCTGAGCCAATTGAATCGCATGGTGAGCTTTCTTTGAGCGAGGCTGATCGAGGTCGATTTGATGCAGGACTCTGACGCGGGCGAGTGAGTGTTAAGGCGACAGAGGCTACCGGAAACGAACGTGGGACGGCCAAGCGGACCGTCCCACAAAATCTGCAGACTTTAGATGTCACTCGACTCACTGCTGCGACCGCTGCCGCCACGGAACATTGGCCTTCAGAATCTTGCTGGGGCCAAGGATCTCGATGAATTGGAAAAGTCTCGCTCATTTGAAGCGAGCGTTCGACCAGCTTGCGAATACTGTCGGCGTTGATTTCAAGTTTGGTCGAGTCTCACCACACTTGGGTGGCTCGCAGTGACTGAGGTTGTCCTGCAAGCTGGCTTGGCAGAACTCCTACACATTAATTTCAACTGAGGACCAACGACAATGAATCTGTCTCGACGTGACTTTGTAGAGCGAGCTTTGATAGCTGCTTCGGCGGCTTTGGCGAGTGGTCATGCATCTACCTTGGTGTTGGCTGATGATGCTCAACCGGCGCCAAAGGTGAGCCCCAATGAGAAGCTGCGTGTTGCGGTGATTGGCGTGAACGGCCAGGGTGGAAGCCATTTGGGTGAGTGGCTGAAGAACCCCGAATGCGACGTGGTCGCGGTCTGCGATGCTGATCCAGCGGCGTATCAGAAGCACGCCAGCAAGTTCAAGAACCTTGCCCATCCACCGCGTTACGAGCAGGACGTTCGCAAGTTGCTCGACGACAAGAACATCGATGCCGTGTCGATCGCGACGCCGAATCACTGGCATGCGTTGATGGCCGTCTGGGCCATGCAAGCAGGCAAGGACGTCTATGTGGAGAAGCCTTGCAGTCACAACGTCCGCGAAGGTCGCGTGATGACTCAGTGGGCTCGCAAGCTGGGCCGCATTTGCCAGATGGGCGTGCAAAGCCGCAGCATGACTGGCATGCGACAGACCATTGAGTTCATCCAAAGCGGAAAGATCGGAAAGGTCTCGGTGGCGCGAGCCATCTGTTATCGACGCCGTGACAGCATCGGGTTGGTTGATACGGAAGCTCCGATTCCGACGGGGCTGGATTTCGATCTGTGGTGCGGGCCAGCTCCCAAGGTGGTCCCGAAGCGCAAGCGACTGCACTACGACTGGCACTGGAACTTCGCGACGGGCAATGGTGACCTTGGTAACCAGAATCCTCACGAGCTGGATAAGGCTCGCTGGGTGTTGGGCAAGCAAGAGCTGCCCAAGCGAGTTGTCAGCTTGGGAGGCCGCTTGGGCTACATCGACAATGGCGACGTCGCGAATAGCCAGGTCTCGATCTTCCAGTGGGACGATGCTTTGCTGATCTCGGACGTGCGCGGCCTGCCGATCAAGACTCCGGTGACGTTTGGTTTGAAAGGTGGCCCATTCAATGGAGCGGCCAACATTTGGTTTGGCACCGAAGGCTATGCGGTCGGACCGAATTACACGTCGGGCGTGGCGTTCGACTATGAAGGCAATCAGCTCGGCAAGTGGAGCGGCGGCGAGTATCAGGCTCACTTCGCGAACTTCGTGAAGGCCATTCGTAGTCGCAACTACAAGGACCTGCATCTCGACATTGAAGACGGCCATCTTTCCAGCGCGTTGGCTCATCTTGGCAATGTGTCGTATCGGCTCGGCAAGCCGGTTCCAGTTGGCACGCGACCGAGCGAGCACGCTGACAACAAGCATGTCATCGAGACGTTGGACTTATTCGAAAGCCATCTCAAAGAGAGCGGCGTCGACTTTGAAGCCACCAAGTTCTTCTTGGGACAGACCCTGACGATCGATCCGAAGACCGAGTTGTCGACTGACGAAGCCGCGAACCGACTCTTCACTCGCGAGTACCGCCAAGGATTCGAACTTCCGACGGTGTCGTAATTCGCACACCGTTTGGAACCACCTCACTCAAGGAGACGACGGATGCACGTCGTCTCCTTTTTTTGTTTGTCACAGCGAAACTCGCGAGGGAGACAGCCAAGGGCGGTGAGTTGAACTAAGAGTCCTCATCGAACGCAGTCGAATCGAGCGTGACTTGTTCTGGCTCTTAGTGATTGATGATGAACTCATTCGAATTCAGCACGGCCCAGAAGACGTCCTGCAGTCCCTGAATCGGGTCGGTGTAGCCGGACTTTTGGAAGACGTTGTTGAGTGCTTGCAGTTCTTCTTCGCTGGGCTTGCGCGAGAGCGCCACGAGGAACAACGTTTCGATCTTCTTGGGCACGGCGCTGCGTTGAGTGACGGCATTTGCTTTTGCTGGTGGCGCTTTGACAGGCGGCGTCTTGGGCTTGGCTTTTGACGCGACCGTCTTCTCATCGGGACGTCCTGAGGGGGCATCAAGCACTCGTCTCAAGAAGCTGCCGTCGCCGCCGTTGAGTGCATCGCGGATGAGTTGCCCATTCATCAGGGTGAGTGCTTGCGGGATCGTTCCGTTGAAGGTCGTCTGCTCGTCATTCTCGTCTGTGCCGAAGGTCGTCACGAACTGCTGCAGCCACTGACGGCGTTGACCTTCCGCTTGCTCATCGTTGCGGCCTGATTTGTCCGCTGCAGTCGCAATCAACAGCGAGTCGTAAAGCTGCTCGGCACGGAACTGCTTGAGATACACGTGGCTGAAGAGTGGCGTTTCTCCGGCGGCAGGTTCGTCGATCTTGTTGGTGTCGTTCAGCCGACTCGTCAGGTTGTAAGCGTCGCTGGCTGTGATCCAACGCATGAGTCGTTTGAGGTCATAGCGCGAGTCCTGAAACTCCTTTGCCAGATACTTCAACAGCTCGGGGTGAGACGGCGTGTTATGCGGCCCCATGTCGTCGACGGGCTTAGTGAAGCCATAGCCGAAGAAGTGTCCCCACATGCGATTAACGATGGCTTCGGAGAGTTCGGTCTTCTTGGGATCGAGCACGAAGTCGGTCAGCGTCTCACGAGGCGACTTGCTGAATTCGGTGACCATCGTCCCATCGACATAGGTCGGAAAAACGGCGCGCTGCTCGCCATTTCGCTTCTCGTAGTAAACGACGCCGCTACCGGCGAATTCTCGATCTGAAATCGCGACGCCGTTACGAGGATTGCCGCGACGATTGGTCGCTCGAAAGAACGCGTTCATGCCCCAGAAGGCAGACTGCTGCCAATCATTGAAGGGGTGATTGTGGCATTGAGTGCATTGCACTTGTCGTCCCAAGAATAAACGAGCAGTGATCGCCGTGGCTGGAACTTGCATGTCGTTGAGATGGCTGGCGAGAAACACGACCGCGCCGTTGTCTTCGCTCTCGCCTTCGGCCGTAAGCAGTTGCCGAACGAACTCGTCGTAAGGCAGGTTCTTGTAGAACGCTGTTCGCAGCCACTTATCCAAGGGGGCTCGACCACCGCCGCGATTGTTCGCTCGACCCACCAACAAGTTGCCCCAGATCGTCGTCCAATTGCGAACGTAACCTTCTTGATCCAGAAGCTGATCGACGAACTTGCGACGCTTATCCGGCGATTGGTCGTTGAGGTACTCCTGCAGTTCGGCATAGCTCGGAATATGGCCGACAACATCGAGTGCCACGCGCCGAGCGTATTCGCCATCTTCTGCTCGGTCCGATGGCTGGATCTCGTTGTTCTCCCAGCCCGCTCGAATGTGCTTATAGATCGTGGTGATGATCGTGGTATCCGATTCATCAGCCGGGCAAGCCTTGGCGAACAAGGTCCCAATCACGATTTGCAAAGCGGCTCGCCATACGATTCGCTGTAAGAACGATGTCATCTCAAAGCCCTTGGGGTAATTTCGGGTTGTATAGACTTCCAATGAGGCTGTGCCTAAGACCAACGAGATGTAACACGCACTCCATGCCGTCGACTTTGCACTTTGGTGTTGAATCTTGAAAACGCAAAGTAGCGAAGATGCCAAGGCGCAAAGAAGAGGGCAGGGATGCGGCCATTTCAAATCCTTCTGCGCGGCACTCTTAGTCACCTCATCGGTGATTCGCCGAGCACGCCGTTGACGGCATCGGCGTTGCCAAACACGAACAAGCAATCGTCAGGGTGTAGCAGGGCGTCACCGGGCGGCGGCATCAGTCGATCTCCGTTGGCTCGTCGAATGCCGATGACCATGACGCCGCGGCGACGGAGATCAGTGTCTGCGAGAACTTTGCCGATGTAGGGACTATCGGTGCCGAGCTGAATGTCGTCGAGTTCTAAGTTGTTGCCATGCGCGTCGGCGATCTCCAAGAAGTCTTCGATGCTGGGGTTAAGGAGAAAGCGAGCCATCTTTTGTCCGCCGGTGTTGATCGGACAAACCACGCGATTCGCGCCAGCACGCTCAAGCTTCTCGGCCGCACGTTCGTCGTTAGCGCGAGCGATGATCTGAATGCTGTTGTTGAGCAGTCGAGCTGACAGCACCACATAGACGTTGTCGGCATCGGTCGGCAGGACTGTCGTCAAAGCGTTCGCACGGTCGATACCGGCCAGACGGAGAATGTCGTCGTTGGTCGCATCTCCGACGACGAACGGCCAATCGTGAGTTGCACAGCGCGAGCGCAGTCGGTCTTCATCATTGTCGATCACGACGAACGGCTCGTGTCGCTCGTGCAAGTAACGGCAGATCGTCATGCCCATGCGACCTTGGCCACACACGATGGAATGCCCGCTGAGTCCATCAATCCGCTTTTGCATCCGACGCCTCTCAATTGCCCGTTGAAATTCATCGCTGAGCAAGAAGCTGCCCAAGCGAGTCGCGGCATAGCTGTAGAAAATCAGGCCCAACAGGATGTAGACGATGACGAAGGCTCGCGTAGCAGGATCATCGCCAGCATCGCGAGACCCAACTGTCGACAGTGTGATCACCGAGAGATGCAAACAATCGAGCCAGCTTTGTCCGGTCAGAAACCGAAAGCAGATGGTGCCCGCGAGCGTTAGCCCCAGCAGCAGCCCGACGGTTTGAACCAACACCTTCATGACGTTTCCAACAAAGACTCAGTCCGCCGTTGCATCATCTCAACTGGCTCATTCGCCATCTCGCAGCAGCGGCTTAGTGGCGTCCATGATAAAGGCACAACAGCCAGAGATCGCGAAGGCCAGAGCACATGTCGCGAAGAGCCAATTCCACTGCGTGGTCTTGGGTGTTTCTCCCAGCACGAAGTTGTAGATCAAGGGACCGACCGCCGCTCCGATGTTGCCCCACATGTTGCCCCAACCCAAAACCGAAGCGACATGACGACCTCCAATGTCTTGAGCAAACGCCCAAGTTGCGGGGGCTCCAAAGTCGGTCGCAAAGGCTGCAACGCCACACAACAGCGTGACGGTCCAAGCGGAATTCAAAGGATGATCGGTCGGCAAGAACGACACGCCGATGCAGCCAACGTAACCGCCAATGGCCAACACTCGCGACGCCAAGATCGGCAGGCGTCGGCCCCACAGGACACCGAAACGAGTGGCCCAAACATCGGTCAGCTTGCCGCCCATGAAACCGCCGATGACTCCGATCACAACCGGCAGCATGGCCATGAAGCTGCGTTCGATGATTGGCACTTGCCGCTCAACGAGCAGGTAACGAGACAGCCCCGTGAAGATGAATAGCCATCCGACATTGGTGCCGAACTGCATGAACGAGTTTGCCCACAGATTGATGCTCGTCAGCAGAGCCTTTGTCGGGATGCCGTCGAGTTTGCGTTCGCCAGAGTCGGTTGGTTTGCCGCGTTGAATGAGCTCTCGTTCGGCGGCATTCACTTTGGGATGGAGGTCAGGTCGCTCGCGGAAGATGAACCAGAAGAACGCCGCGACGACGATTCCAGACAGGCCATAGACAATCACCACTTGCCGCCAGCCAAGTCGGTACAGCTTCATGACCTCGTTCGGAAACAACGCTTCGAGAGTCATGCGTTTCAATCGATCGAGTTCCACTTCGGAAACCGATTCTTTATCGCGCAGCTTCTTTAGGGTGGCGATTGATTCGCGTTCGAACTTCAGTTGCTTGTCCGTCTGAGCGATCGCGATTAGCCCGTCGGTCCGAGTCCAATCTCGCAGCAGTTCGCGAACGCTCTCTCCCGTTTTGAGTCGCTCGGAATCTTGAGTCGCCTTGTCCGTGAGCGCTTCAGTTCGATCTGATGACGCCTTGAGCTCTGTTACTCGTTCGACTCCAACGGACTCAAAGAGAGATCGCGTTTCAGAAGCATCCAGTCGTTGCGCCAGCTTCGTCACGATGGCGTGCGGACCGACGATCTCGGCCGATGTGATTTCGACAGGAGTGCCAAGCGGCACGAATTGCACGATCAAGAAGGCGGTCATAATTGGCACCACCGCCGCACCGACTCGACCGCCATTACCCACGAACGAACTGGCGAGGCCACGCGCCGTCGTAGGCATCCATCGCGCGATCACTGACGCCGCAGTCGGGTATGCACCGGCTTGGCCGATGCCACATCCGAAGCGTGCGATGATGAGCAACGCAAATCCGTTGGCCGCGCCGATGACAGCCGTAAAGACGGACCAGGTGACGATGTAAAGCGTCAACATGATGCGCGCACCGTAGCGATCGCTCAGCCAACCGGCGGGGACTTGCGCCAAGGCATAGGTCCAAAAGAAGCCACTCGTGAACCAAGCCAGTTGCGTGTAGCTCAGCCCAAGGTCTTGCTTGATGTAGACCTCAGCAAACGAGACGCAGAACCGGTCGACGTACAACAGGAACGACATCAACGTCGCGACGGCAACGATGAGGAATCTGACGGACGAAGGACGCTGCTCGGACGACATCGCTGATTCCTCAATTAGAGACGAGTGAGTGACGGAGCGAGCGGGTGGCGTGTTTTATCAATTGGGCATAGAGACCAGCGTGAGTCCTCAGAAACAAGCTCTTCAGCTCACACCTAAGTCGCTCGCCAATTTGTCGAGTCGGTCCTGCAACAGTTCCACGGTCGCCCTTAACGCTACGACTTCTTCGCGCAGTGCATCATGAGCTTCGGTCAGTCGCGTGATCTCGGCATTGGGGACGGCTTCAACCGCCGGTGCATTCGCGGTGCGACCGGCGCCGTCTGACTCTATTGGTCCCGAGTACGTCGGGAGAGTTTGATTTTCGGTCGGCAGATAGAAGGTGTGGTCAACCTCGACACCACGCATTTCGAGCGGACCGTTGACTTGCACATAGCCACGTTCAACCAGCCCCTTCACTTCTTCACGCAGCGTGTCGAGATCCTCAATGGGTTCCAGGCGACTTGCTCGCGTTCGTAACTCGCCGAGAGTTTGACGACCTCGAAGCAGTAACTCGGTCAGAATGGCGACTTGTCGCTCGGGGAATGCGTACCGCGTGCGAAAGTAATGTCGATAACGGAGGGCTCGCCCAGACTCGGGATAGATCACGGCGGTCAGCCCGAGCTTCTGCAGGGAGTCGAGCGTGGATTCGACGTGATCTTCACTGTACTCCACCAGCGGGAAGCGATTGTTCTTTTGATTACACGCCGCCGTCAGGCCCTTCAGGGTCATGGGGTAGTACTCGGGAGTTGTCTTACCCTTTTCGAGAAGCGTTCCGAGGATGCGGCGTTCAGCTGGTGTCAGTTGTCTTACTTCGGCTGGTTGATCGGATCCATCAGTCATAAACGCATTCCTCAGTGAGCTGTCACAGCGGTGAGATCAAGAGGCGCGGATTCAAACGAAATTTTGTCGCCTTATGTAGTCTGATGACGCGGAATACCTTTAGTTTCGCTGGTCTTGGTTGCTGTCTGAGAGCGATGTTGAGGCGGCTTGAAACTCACTCCTAGCTTGTTACCGTTCGCTCGTTTCGCGCCTGGGGACTGAAGGTCTTGCGCGTGCTCAACGAACTTGTTGAAGCGTGCCGAGGCTCGGTCCTGAGCACCCCGCCTCTGGAAAAGCCGCTTCAACCGCTGACTCTCGGCTCCATCGCGAACGCATGGAGTTCGAGCATTGAATCGCGGTGACTTTCAACGCTTGTCCGACGAGCGACTCTCGGAAGCGCAGCTTTTATTGACCGCTGGCAAGTGGTCCGGTGCGTATTACCTCGCTGGATACGCCGTCGAATGTGCTTTGAAAGCCTGCATCCTTGCGCTAATCGAACGCGAAGGCACTGTCTTCAAGGACAAGAAGTTTTCAGAGAAGTGTTGGACTCACAAGTTCGCTGATCTGCTCTTCTTGGCCGGGCTCAAGGATGAGTTCGAAGCTTGGGTGAAGACAGACTCGACAATTCGAACCTATCGAAATGCCGTCGAAGAATGGAATGAGGCGAGCCGCTACGAATTTGTGACTCAGGAACAGGCTGAAGAATTCATTAGAGCGATCGAGCACCCCAATTACGGAGTCCTGCCATGGATCAGAAAACGTTGGTAGCTGAGCAGCTCGACATTGGGATGAAGTTTCTGGAGGTAGCGGAAAAGCATCTCAATATCGCAGCCGCAGTTTGGATCTATCGACAGGCGACGGAAGACTGGTGGCTCTATGTCGTGACGCCCGAGTTGGAATCACAGCATCTCAAAGACGTCCGCCTCAAACTGACAGTGGCTCAGATCGAATTTAGAAATCCATGGATCGATCAATGTCATGTGACCCCAGTTGGTCTTGATGATCCGGTCGCTGTGCAGTCCATCGAAATCAAAGACCGTCATCCCGATGAAAAGGTCATCGAGTATCCCGTCACTTACTTCGCCAAGATGGGTGTTGAGAACGTCTACATCTACGGCGACGCCGCTCTGCCTCATCGCGTGACTGCCTCATAGCTTGTTGTTGGTTATCGCAGTCACTCGATGACGACTCGCAAGGAAATCAATCGTGGATGGAACGGACTTTGTCTTGTTAGTCGGTTGGATTGGTGCGTGTATTGGAGCAAGCCTATTTAAGGTTGTCTTTGGATGGAGTTTGTGGATTGCAATTCCAATTGGCGGATTGGTCGGGATGGCCGGTCTGTTGATTCTGACCGCGTTGGCGATAGCTCTCATTACATGCATTGACCGACTAATTCGACGATTGTGCCGACGAGCGTAAAATGCCAAAGCCGTTCACGAACACGCAACGGACAGAAAAGACACACCAGTCTGAAAACATTTTTAGATTTACTTCAGTCAAACTTTCCAAAACAGAAGCCTCATCGTGCCGCGTCGAAACGACATCAAGAAAATCCTCATCATCGGTTCTGGTCCTATCGTCATTGGTCAGGCTTGCGAGTTTGACTACTCGGGAGCGCAGGCTTGCAAGTCGCTGCGCGAAGAGGGTTACGAGGTTGTCCTCGTCAACTCGAACCCCGCGACCATCATGACCGATCCCGGTATGGCCGATCGCACCTACATCGAACCCATCACTTGGGAGTATGTCGCCAAGATCATCGAGAAGGAGCGGCCTGATGCGCTGCTGCCGACACTCGGCGGGCAGACGGGACTCAATACCGCGATGGCCCTCTATAAGCGCGGCGTATTGGAGAAGTTTAATTGCGAGCTGATCGGAGCGAAGGCCGACGTCATCGCGAAGGCCGAAGAACGTGATCAGTTCAAGCAGGCGATGGTCAAGATCGGGCTCGATGTGCCGAAATCGACCGTCGTCCACACGATGGAAGAGGCACGCGAAGCGCTCAAGCTCGTCGGTCTGCCGGCCATCATTCGCGCGAGCTTTACGCTGGGCGGTACCGGCGGCGGCATCGCTTACAACCGCGAGGAATTCGAAGACAAAGTCCGCAAAGGTCTCGCTCTCAGTCCGGTCCATGAAGTGCTCATCGAAGAGTCCGTCATTGGCTGGAAAGAGTACGAGATGGAAGTCATGCGCGACCGCGCTGACAACGTCGTCATCATCTGCGCGATCGAGAATTTCGATCCGATGGGCGTGCATACCGGCGACTCGATCACCGTAGCTCCCGCTCAGACGCTGACCGACAAGGAGTATCAGCGCATGCGCGACGCCACGATCGCGTGCATGCGCGAGATCGGCGTCGAGACCGGTGGTTCGAACGTGCAATTCGCCATCAACCCGAAGACCGGGCGAATGATCATCGTTGAGATGAATCCGCGCGTCAGTCGTTCGTCGGCATTGGCGTCGAAAGCGACCGGCTTCCCGATCGCCAAAATCGCCGCGAAGTTGGCTGTCGGTTATCGACTCGACGAGATCCCGAACGACATCACGCGCGAAACGCTCGCCTGCTTCGAACCGACGATCGACTATGTCGTCACGAAGATTCCGCGTTGGACCTTCGAGAAATTCCCCGAGGCCGACCCGACGCTCACCATTCAAATGAAGTCCGTCGGCGAAACGATGGCGATCGGTCGTACCTTCAAAGAGTCATTCCAAAAGGCACTGCGCGGACTGGAGATTGGCCTCTTCGGACTCGGCGGCGGCCCAAAGGATTTGTGGGGCACCGACCGGCAACCGCACGAGGATGAGATCGACGCGAAGCTCTCTGTCCCGAACGATCAGCGTGTGGTCTATATCCGCTATGCGATGAAGGCCGGCATGTCGGTCGAGCAGATTCAATCTCTGACTCACATTGATCCGTGGTTCCTGTGGCAGTTGCGCGGCATCGTCGATCTCGAAGAGGAGATTCGAAAGGTCGGCTCGCTCAGCAGTGCTTCTGATGAGCTGATGAAGCGCGCGAAGCAGAGCGGCTTTTCGGATCGGCAATTGGCACATTGGTGGGACTCGACCGAAGCCGATGTCCGAGCCGACCGCAAGCGTCGAGGCATCGTCGCGACCTTCAAGCAAGTTGATACCTGCGCGGCCGAGTTCGAGGCTTACACTCCTTATTACTACTCGACCTACGAGCAAGAAGACGAGACGCCCGCGAAGCAACCGGGCAAGAAGCGTGTGATGATTTTGGGCGGCGGCCCCAATCGCATCGGGCAGGGCATCGAGTTCGATTACTGCTGCTGTCAGGCGTCGTATGCCCTCGAAGAAGTCGGCATCGAGAGCATCATGGTCAACTCGAACCCCGAGACCGTTTCGACCGACTACGACACTTCGGACCTCTTGTTCTTCGAACCGCTGACGATCGAAGACGTGCTCAATATCTGCGACCGCATGCAGCCCGATGGCGTGATCGTGCAGTTCGGCGGTCAGACTCCGCTGAACCTCGCGCGAGGCCTCGAAGCCGCCGGCGTCCCGATCATCGGCACTAGCCCGGACATGATCGACGCTGCCGAAGACCGCAAGCGCTTCCAACAAATCCTCGAAGACAACGGCCTCTTGCAGCCACCGAACGGCACAGCGATCAACATCGAAGGAGCCCGACAAGTCGCCGCGCGCATCGGCTATCCGGTGCTGGTCCGTCCGAGCTATGTACTCGGCGGTCGCGCGATGGAGATCTGCTACGACGAAGAGTCGCTCGTCAAATTCGTGAACATCGCGGTGGAAGTTTCGCCCGGTCATCCGGTCCTGATCGACAAGTTCCTGGAGGATGCGATCGAGGTCGATGTGGACGCGATCAGCGATCGCGAGACGACGGTTGTCGGCGGGATCATGGAGCACATCGAAGAGGCCGGCGTGCATTCGGGCGACTCGGCCTGCGTACTGCCGCCGCACTCGTTGCCGCCGAAGATGATCGACGAGATCCGCGCCGCGACGCACAAGCTCGCGACCGCGCTGCAGGTCTGCGGCCTGATGAATATCCAATACGCGATCAAGCGGCACGGCGACGAGTTCACGCTTTACGTGCTCGAAGTAAACCCGCGAGCGAGCCGCACCTCGCCGTTCGTCTCGAAAGCAACGGGCCGCTCGCTCGCGAAGATCGCCGCGAAGACGATGGTCGGCGTCACTCTCAAAGAGCAAGGCGTGACTGCCGAAGTGTGGCCGAAGCATTACTCAGTCAAAGAGTCGGTCTTCCCCTTCAACCGCTTCTTAGGCGTCGACATCGTGCTCGGTCCCGAGATGAAATCGACGGGCGAAGTCATGGGCGCCGACGAATCATTCCCATTGGCCTTCGCGAAGAGTCAAGTCGGCGCCGGCGCGACATTGCCGCAAGAAGGCAAAGTCTTCATCAGCATGTCGAAGCAGCACAAGTACGACATGATCGAGCCCGCGCGCACGATGTGCTCGCTGGGCTTCAAGCTAGTCGCCACTCCCGGCACCGCGCGAGTCCTCACCGAAGCCGGCATCGAGTGCGAAGTGGTTAAGAAGCTGCAAGAGGGCCGTCCGAACCTGCTCGACTTCATGACGAACGGCGAGATCGCCTACATCTTCAACACCCCAAGCGGCAAAGGCGCCCGCACCGACGAAGGCAAAATCCGCGCTGCGGCCGTCGCCTACGGAGTCCCCTGTGTAACAACTCTCCCCGGCTGTCACGCCGTAGTTCAAGCGCTACAGGCGATCAAAGAGTGCCCGATCCCGCGCGTGAAGGCCCTACAAGACTGGATCGCTGATTCGTAGCACTTGGAGTGCGGCAGCCTGCTGCCGCTTTCCGTCCAACAGCCTGCTGTTGGACACATCGTTGGTCGAAGGAGCAACGCCCGACGAAACGGTCGCCTTCATGAACGACCGCCTATCGCGAGTGCCAAGAGTTGAATCCGGAACGCCGTCCGAAAGTCCGTTTAAGGCCATCGTTGGAACGTAGCGGAACAATCGGATGGTCGACGACGTCATTAAGAACATGCGAGCTTACCGTCAGCAGGCCGATGCCGATCCGAAGCGTCTATGAGTCGCGACGAGTCACATCCGGGGGGGGCCGCACTCACTCGATCCATGTCGATTACGAATTTCACCCCCTTCGCGTCGAAGGCTCTGAAGAGGACGGCTATGTCCTTGTTTTGCGATAGTGCAACTTCCTCTGGGTAGAGTGGAAATAAGCGATAAAGGTGAATTGTACGACCATCGCTTCTCATAAAGCTTGTTTCTGCCAGCAACAGCATCGCAGAGAATCTGCGATTCGGCGCAATTGCCACTGCCTCGTTGACGTCGACAAATAATACTGGTCCGCCGAGAGACTGAGCATTTTGATGCGGAAATCGAGACGCCCAGCGTAGCCAACGTATCGGCCAATTGAATTCTGCATTCGATAATTTGCGATAGGGCCAATCTGGCGGAAGCTCGATAAACAGTTCGGCCAGTTCATATCCCGTATCTGTTTTCGTGGTCTTCATTGGGACGGCAGACATTCCGTCGGTGAAGAGCGTCACGCAGCGTCTCGATGCAGTGGGTTCGATCACGCGAACCTTTACAGTCGGTAACCCGGGAACGATCTCAGTCAGACAATGACGAGAGACAGGTCCGAAAGTGCGGCTAAAGAATGCCATCACATAGTTATCAGATTTTTGGAGTGATTCAGAAGTCAGTGCGGCTTTTGCGAACCAGCTGAGAACGGTTTTGAGAGCATGGCGAAAAAATGCAATAAGTTGCTCGGTGCGTTTAGTTGGGACAACTCTTGGTCACTTAGGCAATTCGTCGGTGCTCTTGGCGCCAAGAGTCCGAAGAACGTCAAACGCCAGTGTGTTGCTTCCAGCCCAATCTAATGCCGTAAATGTGTCATTCTCGTCGCCCATCAACGGGTAATGGCGATTGAGATCGCAGCCATATTCAGCGAGGAGCCGAATCATTGAGACGGCATCAGCTTCGCTCCCGTCGTTGCGAATATTGATAGCACCGATAATGGGACGCCCCACATTGGGGTTCGCCCCGTTCTTCAACAGCCACTCAACAAGGTCATGATTCCCACTATGAACGGCCTGCTGGAGCATGGTATCCGGCTCATTTTTGTTGATTGGTTCCTCGTGATTGATATCGAGACCATACTCAGTCAATAGAAACGTCACCGTACGCAATCGCCCATTTTGTGCGTTCGAAAAGCACCAGCGATGCATGAGTCCCGTGTTTTGGCGTTTCTGCGGATGACGCAACAGTAATTCTCGGGCATCATCGAACCTGCCTTCTCTAAGTGCTGCCGAAATACTCCAATTGATCTTCTGGTCTTCCGTTGGCACAAGATCGGTCACGGTACATCTCCCGATAAACTGACGGGTTTTCACTCGTTCCCAAGCTCCGCTTGGGAATGCAGCCTCGTCAAGCTGTTGCTTGCCGTCCAGCAACAGCAACAGAGGTTATACTATGGAAGTTGAAGTGCTGCTCGAAGAACTCAGCGTTCATCGCTTCCGTGCATGGACCTCACGGCCATTCAAACTCTCTGTCGAAGGCGCAACGCCCGACGAATCCGTCGCCTCATTGAAGCAACTCTTGAACGACCGGTTGTCGCGAGTGCGTGTCATCGAAGTCGAAGCCGGTGCCCCTCCCGAGAATCCATTGAAAGCCATCGTCGACAACTTGCGCGACAACCCTTCGGTCGACGAAGTCATCGAGCCTACAGTCAGCAGGTCGAAGCTGATCTGGAGCCACTATGAGTCTCTACGTGCTCGACATCGACATGCCTTTGCGGCGAGGTCATCTGGTATGTGTTATTGAGACTCGAACAGTCGTTCGAAGGGGACGAGGTAATCGAAGTAGTCCTCGTCTTCGATGTCGGGATCAAGTTCGCCGTGATAGACGAGGACCGTGCGGCAGGGCGTACCTTTGGGCAATTTCAGACGGCGGATCTTTTCTTGGACTTCGGCGATGCACGCGTGATCGATCGTCTTTCGCAGCTTGACCTCGACGACATACAGCGACTTCCGAGTGCGGAGCAGGTAATCGATCTGACATGCCTCGCGGCGCAGTGTCTTGTTCTGAAAGTACGGAGCGGCGTTGAGCACCGATCGGCTGCCGAGATCAATGAGTCGCAGCAGCGCATCGCGATTACTGATGACAAGGTTTTCGAATTGCAGCCCCATGATCGTGTCCCATCCGGGAAGCGCTTCAAGCGAGCGATGGCGCCAGAGTCCGGCGGCGATCCGTTTCTTCTCGGGTTCGACATAGCGCAAATAGAACCGCGTGTAGTTGTCGCTGAGCCGATACTTCGCGACGCGTTGATCGGTTCCGCTCAGTGGCGCGAACGGCAAGTCGCACGTGATGAAACCCGAGTTTTCAAGTTCCGTCAGGGCGTCTGTAAGAACGCCTCCACGAGCGGTTTCCAATGCGTGACTGAGCTGTGTCAGAGTCTGAGCAGGACCGCTGAGTGCCTTGCAGATTTGCCGATAACGTTCAGCTCGGCGGTTGAAGACGCTGTTGAAGAGATCGTCGAACTCACGAAACAGCAATCCGCCCGAATCAAAACAGAGCCGCTGCATGTTCTCTTCGGCGGTTTGGGCGGGATTGAGTTCTTCTAAGTAACGCGGCACTCCGCCCGTCACGGCCAACAGCTTGATCTTTTCTAGCGTGCTGGTGCGAGCAGCCTTACCTCGCCAGAACGGAATGCACTCGGGTAGCGGCAAGGGCGGCATCGTGAAGACCCACGAGCAGCGACCCACAAAGCCGGCGTTGTTCAGCAGATTGGTCTCGATCCACGAAGACATCGACCCGCACAGCACAACGACCAGTCCGGGGTGCTTACTAAAGAGGTTGTCCCAAGCAATCTTCAAGTGCCCGGCGAAGTCACTGTCACCGATCGCCATCCACGAGATCTCATCGAGCAGGAGCACAATGCGTCCTTTGACGGGCAGTGCTCCGGCCAACATCTGAAACGCCTGCGGCCATGATTCCAATCGAACCTTTGGCAACCGAGTCTGCGCGGCGATCTGTTCGGCAAACGCGTTCAATTGCTCGGTGCGACCAATGCCCTCACGCGGCCCCAGTCCTTCGAGCCGAATGAAGTGATCGGCATAGGTATTACCGCAGTGATTCACGAAGGCACTTTTGCCAATTCGACGCCGTCCTTGCACGACAACCAGTGCCGCTCTGCCTTTGTTGAATAGCCCCGCAAACTGATCGATCAGAAGTCGGCGACCGTGAAATGGAAATCGTTCAGGCATGAGCTGCGTCCGTCATGTTGGTGCTGTTCGAAGCGGACACGAACGTAGCACGAAATCGACATGACGGCAATTTCGTGCTGCCACTCTGAAGCCAATAAGGGAGCACGAAATCGACATCAAGACGATTTGGTGCCAATCGTCGAGATCACAAGTAATAGCACGAAATCGACACGATGCAGATTTCGTGCTATCGATGAATGAGCCGCTTACGAGCAACGTCGGCTTCAACTGCGGACTCGCTAGGTCTCTCGCTGCTAATGGGCAAGGCTCATATTCGTTGCCAAACTCCACATCGGAATGCCAACTCGACTATTAGCGCGACAATCCATCGATCGAGGGTGCCATTGAGAACATACACGTCAACTGCCGAGTAGCTCGACGAGAGTTTGAGCCTGTAGGATAACGCACACCATCATCCGGGCTTCATTCGAAAGATATCTGGTGAGTGTAAGTTGTGGCGTTTATGACTTTGCCATTCAGCATGGCCAGCGTGAGGATGTTACTGAGTCCCTCGCAAGTCCTTACAAAGTAGGCGGTCTCACATACTCGATCTAAACCAGTCAGGATGACGAAATGCGGTGCGTTCAATGGCTTGGTGTTGGACTGGCCGGTGCAGCCTTAATGGTCCGTTCGTCGGCGGCAGTTGCTCAAGAGGCAATCGCAAAAGAGATTGTCGAACCGCCCCAAAACAGTGCAGAGAAAGTAATCGTTTCCGAGGATCTCATTCCGTTGGAAGTCATTACTGTCGTGCTCGCGAATTCCAAGGAGCAGAATCGGCTCGGCATCACTCCGCTGACTGCGAGCGAGATACGGTCAATCGCCCGGAATGCCGATATGACTCGCGTTATGCGAAGACATCTTGAGAGCATGCTCTCGCAAGCCGGGGCATCAACTCCGCGCTGGAGCAAGGTGCTCGCGAAACAAGAGGCAACCGCGATCGAGGTACTGGAACGGAAAGCTGCTGACTTGCTGACGAAAGAGCAGCATGCAGAAATCGAGCGAGTGAATCGAACGCAATTGACGCAACTGAGAAATCGACGACGCGCAGCAATGAATCTCGCGCCCCCGACCATCGATCATGCACTCAGTAGCAATGACTTGCTGGCGCTGCTGGAGTCACAACCTTTCAAGCGAGGACGCGGTCTGACGGTCGAGCAAGTTCGGCAAATTGATGCTCTTTCAACCGAAGCTGAGGCCGCAACAAAGGTGTTCGTCGAACAGTTGTTCGAACAAGAGATCGCTCCTGTCGCTCCGAAACCGATCTTGAATGGTCGCCATGACGAGTTCATGAAAGCGACCCTCGCAGTGCTCAGCGAGCCTCAACGAACCGCTTTCGACGAGTTGATGAGAAAGCGAAAAGCTGATTTCGCTGCGAGACAGCAGGCAGCCAAACCGAATGAGGTTGTGGATTTCACGCAGGCTCTTCCGCATGGTGCCCCGTATCTCAATACGATGTTCAGCTTCCCGGTATTCCCAATTCAGTTTCAGTATCGCAATGTGTTTACTGATCAGGATGCGAAGGCTGCGTTGAAACTGACCGACGCTCAGCAGGACAGGATTCAAAGTATTCTGGATGTCTTCAGCGAAGAGTTCTCGAAGGAGATGGCAGCCCAAAACGCTGCCCATCAACAAGCCACTGCCGACGCTTACGAACAACTCCGCAATCGGGTACTTGCTCTTCAATTGCCCTTTCACGAGCGGGCCAAGGCGATACTCACTGCTGAGCAATGGCAGTCACTCGTCAAAGAACGATGGATGGTGTTGGGGATTTACGCGCTGCTCAAATCAGAGGTCGCGGAACAGTTGGAGTTGAATGATTCGCAGCGCGACGAGATCCGTGAAACGCTGACGTTGCCCATTTCGATTTCGCCATTTCCAGCGTTCGTGAGACCGGGAGCCAAGCCACCGTCACCAGAAGAATTTGCGAAACCTGCCGAAGAACAATTCAGGCAAATGCGTGCTCAAGACGAGGCACGCCGCGAGCAGAAGCAACAAAGCGAACGCGATGCTTGGTCGCGGCTGACTCCTCGCCAACAAACGGCTTTCACAACACTGACGGGTTGGTCGCCGAAGTAATTAGTTCGACTTGATGTAACCGAAACAAACCTCTTTCAGCCTCAGAGGGCCGACGTGACTTTAAAACGCAGTGTCAAGTGGTTGGCGATCGGTTGTGGATTCTTCGCGGCGTGTATCAGTGGCATCATCTTCTTCGTCTTCGACACCGAGAACCGTCCGGTCTGCCATAAGGCTCTCTACTTCATGATCGTGAGTTGGCAGGAGAGCCATCAGAGGACTCGGCTCTTTCCCAACGTCGACGGCGAGCAAGTCGCGTCAATGGCTGCTTTGAATGTCGAGAGAGAACTCAGCGGGTGGGGTTCTCATTACAGCTACATCCCTGGGCTCAGCGAAGATGACCCCAAAGACCTCGTGCTCTTCTACATCAATCAGCCGACGCGTTGGACTTGGCATGGTCCTTATCCGACGGTGTTTGAAGAGAAGAAATGGATCCTCGTGCCGATCGGGATGGAGTCATGCGGGATGAACGACAAAGTCCGCACTGGCGAATTCTCTGAGCGAGTAGACTTCCACGAATTCCGAGACCGATTTCGCAAGACGCTCGATTATCTGAAAACGAAACAACCGCCGCATTGGGAGCGGATCGTCAAAGAGCATGAAGAGTTCTTGGTCGATGCCGAACGTCGCTGGAACGCGACCTAGCGATCCGTCCTCACCCTCCATTTATTCCGATTCGAAGTCATGACCAATCCCATGCAGACGAAATCGCGGTTCTGGCTGTATGCCAGTGGCGCGGCATTGTTGCTGCTCGTGCTGGGAGCGGTGGCTCTTTGGAAGAGCAACAACTTCGCGAGCATTGAGTCGATCGACGCGTATGTGTGCTCGGGCACGATCGACGGTGAGCCGCTGTTGGCGGAACTCAACTTTGCGAAGCGGCCTTGTCGCACTGGGCTCGTTGTGTTTCCCGATGGAACTCAAATGCTCATCCCCGGTCATCGCGTGGAAGGCGAAGAGCACGTTTGGGATATCGTCGACGACAACTGCCAGTTGAAAGGAGGCCTGCGCGGTCGATGGGATTCCACTCACGGCACGTTTAATGGCTTGATCTGTTCTACTGCGATGAGAGATTCACGCCCCCGCAATGTCACACTCAAGCGAGTTGCTCAAGTCGTTCAAATGCGAGACGTTTCAGGGTTCAGGATTTGGACGTTCGGCGAGAGACGTGTCATCGACAGTACGATTCCTCGCTTCGATCCCACCTCGCGTTTTGTATCCGTTTCAAACGAATGGCTTGGGGTTGACTGGACCTTCGATTGGGAGCGCGCCCTGCCGTCGGTCGAGAAGTTGTTCACAAAGTCCGACGACGGTGAAGAGTACTATCGATTGAATTACTCATTGACCGTCTATGACCCCGAGATTCTCTCAACGATGACAACAGCAATCGGGGTCGGCGTTACTCCAGGACAAAGCTCGAATTTGCAGTCTTGGGTCATAAAGAATGACCATGTTGAAAACGTCCGGCTTGACGATGCGCTACACGAGTCGGTTGAAGTTTCATCAGGCGGCTCAAGAGCCAAACTCAGCTTCCGTGATGTCGTCGTAGCTCGAAGCCGTGCGAATGGCTTTGAGTTTCCAATAGAGAAATGGGCGGAGGGCGAGCTTCGCCCGGTGATCTCGAGTTTTGCGTTTGAACGCGCAGGAATGAGATTCAGAACGGAATGGCCCAAACCGGGAGAGATCGTCATTCCGTGGTCAGACCTGCAGCCGCTCATCAAGCCAGACGGACCGGCTGCGAGGTATTTGAAGAAGTGATGCGACGGGACTCGTGATGGCCTTCATGCTGTTCGCTGACTTCTCTCTGTCGAGCGAGTCATCGTTCGTTCTCGAAGGAAAGTACTTTTTAGATCGGCCGTGGAAGCGTGTTGGAGAGAAGAGAGCGGGGCGGCTTGCTGAGGATGTTTCAATTGATGGCCGAGGATCGTTCAATGAGTGGCGTTGGGATGCGAATGGTGTGTGTGGCTTTGTGGGGGCTCGTGTGTTTGCTGGCTGTGGCATCATCGGCGAGCGCCGTTGATAGGCAGATCGGATTGGTAGAGCGGTTTCCGCTGTCGGGGGCGCCGACTTTTACTCACGAGGTGATTTCGCCAATTGATGTGGTCAGTGAGGGACACGTTTCCTCGGTGAAGAACGGCGTGAAGTTTGATGTGTACTTTGACCAGGGCATCAAAAAGTCGGCGGCGATCTATGCCATCAACACGGGTCGGAAGCAGCTTGCTCTTACTCCCCAGCACCACAAAGCCATTCTGGAAGATTTGATACATCGAAAGTTCACGGTCATTGTCGCGGACTTCAAAGACAAGAAACTTTCAGGACTTGATCTTGAGAAGTACGTGGTGCAACTGACTGCTGATGCACGGGATGTCGCAGATGGGGTGGTCCAATTGCGACCTCAGCCGACACCACGTGGCCCAGCGGCGTCGAGCAAGACCGACACGTTTGCCAACGACTACTTCACGCTGATGCCGGGGTTCACAGTCGAACGTGATGTGACATGGTTTCGATATGGCGATATCCCGGCACCGTTTCGAAAAGAGATCGCTCGGCAACTCGATAAGCCGTTCAACGAAGCCGATGCCGATAAGGCCAACACTTACGACATCATCTATCCAGTCTTTGGTCCCGCTGTGGGTGTGCTGACAAACTACGGCTCGGACGAAAAAGGGCGAGAGACCTATTACCCGCTCGAAAACCGATATCTGGTGCATGCCTTCGCGTTGAAGAATTTGGCGATCGTCCATCAGCAGTACTTCAACGATCCGGTTGGAGGTTACCCCAAGGGCTATGGCTTCTATGGCGATCAGTTTGCCGTCGGGTTCATGCGGCACTTGAAGGGGAATGCGTCGAGGTATCACTTAGATACTCAGCGAATCTGCTGCTTCGGGCACAGCAAGGGCAGCGAGGTTCCAGGCATGCTCGTCAATAAGCTCAGAGCGACTCCGCCATTCCTCTATGGCAAAGTGGACTTCAAGAGGACGGGGCTTGGAGAAGTAGACAAGTCCATTCGGTCGTCATACAGCGATTTCTCAACAGAGATTGCATGTGCGATTCTGGGAGCCGGTGTCGCGAACAATGAAATGCGCAGCGACAAGATGCTGCCCTGGGGCCAAGAACCGGCGAAGAACATTTCACCGTTCTTCATCTTTGCTGATCACAACGAGCTGATTCGCGAGCGGACAAGAGAGCTGGTGGCTAAGGCGAAAGCACACGGAGTGGTGGTCGAGACGGTCGAGTTGCATTCGCATATATGGCCGTCTGGCGCCGCATACGACCAAGCCTCGGACTTCGCAGATCGAAACCTACGACTCGACTACTAGCTCAGGATGCGGTGGAGCTGTGAATGTCGACCGTTCTCTGGAAACAGGATGCGAGTGGTCTTAAGTCTCACGGAGTTGAGAGCGATCAGTTTCAACTCGTGTCTATGACTGAGCTGCTGGCGTTACCGCTCCAGTCGGCAATTGCGATTCGATTTCGTTGAATCGCGAACGATGTAAGAACTGCTCCAGCCAATTCGCTCGGCGTAGGTTTGGATCGTTGGCCTTGCAGGTCACTTCTTTGTGTCGGCGAGTCACGGCGCGAATCATGTTGTTGGGCAAGACCTCGACGACGATCCAAAACTTATCGACGTTGTAGACGTAGTTGTCGCCCTTTGGAGTTGGAGCGACGTTGCGGGCGCGCGGTCCAGGATGAGTGCTGTACTTTGTCTTCCGGTAGATGATCCAATCGCCGTGTTTGAAGAGTGTGTTGCTCATTGCCCGAATTGCCTTGCGCGACCGCTGAGCCTTGGAGTGACGACGCTCATCTCAAGGCTTGTGGAACGGGGGCGGATTGTGAATCAGGTTTGAACCAGATGGGAAATCAGATTCCAGCACTGCGCGTCGAACATTCAGAGGATTCAATCTGTGACGAATGGTCGAGCAAGCGAGTTCATTTTTGGCCTTACTTCGGAAACAAGAAACCTCGTTGTCCTGATAAGCGGTCCTGGGGATCGAGGGAAGTAGAACGGTCATGTCGCATTTAACGATTGCGTGATTTGTCCTGCTCAAGCACATCCCGCAGGTGAAGACACCGCAGAATTGCTAGGACAAGGCAGTGAAAAACCTCAGCGCGTCGCGTCGCGACCTATAAGCACTTCAGCACAAGTCGGCATGGTCTTCATGGGATCAATCTCCGTTCGACGTGAGGCGCGACTGGTCTGTTGAGAGTTTGAAAAGCCTGAGGTTTGCTCATGTCCGAGTCACTGAAACTACATGATGGTTACTTGATGGTCGCTGGTCCGTGCCAACGCGCAGCGCCTGTCATTGACCTGGATGCCACGGCTGAAGACGCACTCTGTCAGATGGAACGAACGGGGCGCCGCGAGTTGCTGGTGGCGGGGAAGTGTGGATCTCTGGCGGGCATTGTGACTGAAGCTGACTTGACGCAGTCCGAGATGTATCGAGCCGACAAACGGAAGTTGCGAACGGTCGAATCGTTCTTGGCGACTCGATTGAAAAGTAGCCCGTCTGATTTTCGGATGTCGGTGACTCAAGGCTTGTGTCCCGGAGATGAAGCTCGTTGCGTGCCCGTTCTTCAGGACGGTCGCATCGTGAGCGTCCTGACCGACGACGATCTCTTCATCAGTTGGAAGGAGATTTCGAGCTTGTTGAATGCGGCTTCGAAGGACCAACTGACGGATCTTGCCAGCCGCGCTCAATTCATGCGTCGGCTAGGAGAAGAATGGGAACGCACTCGGCGTCGGCGTTCGGCGTTTGCGCTACTTCTCATCGATCTCGATAACTTCAAGCAAGTGAATGATCTCTGCGGTCACTTGGTGGGGGATGCCACGCTTTCAAAGGTTGGAACTTGTCTGCAGAACCAACTGCGAAGCTATGACCTCGTGGGCCGCATTGGGGGAGATGAATTCGCAGCGATTTGCTGTAACTGCAGCTCTGAAGATGTGCTCGCACCGATTGCTCGCGTGCGGCAAGCTGTCAGGGATCTTCCTGTACCAGAGCTGTTGAAGCGAGAAGCCTTCACACTCTCGGTAGGAGCGGCCGTTGTTTGCGGTGGGTACGAGCAACTTTCGATCGAGACAATCTACGAAGCCGCTGACGAAGCGATGTACGCGACGAAGCGAGCCGGAAGAGACGGAGCCTTTCGCATGGTCTTGGGACATGACGGCCAGCAGCTCACGCGCGAACTGAGTCGATTAGAACTGGATACTGCAGAGGTCTAGCAGACTGTCCCTCGTTCAACTCCGAAGGCCCACTTACAGACCGCATGCAGATCGCACTCGATCCAGGACTTGGCGACCCACGTCGCGAGCTTTTCGCGCGCCTTCTCGCAGTACGTCCTCAACCGTGTCGGGTGACCTTTCGAGTTCGGCGCGGCGAGCACGAGCATCGGCGAAGTATGCCATCGCGGCGTCGAAGAGTGCCTGCTTCGCTTCTCCGTAGCCCATTCCACCGGCGCGGTACTTCGCAGCTAGCTCGGCTTGCTGCTCGTCGTTCGCGAAGAGTTTGAAGAGCGTGAAGACGCTGCATGTCTCGGGATTCTTTGGATCTTCCACCGGCGTCGAGTCCGTCTTGATCGACATGATCCGCTTACGCAGCTTCTTGTCGGGCTCGAACATCTCGATCGTGTTGCCGTAGCTCTTCGACATCTTCTCGCCGTCGAGTCCGACGACCTTCGCGGTCGAGTCGACAACATGCGGGCTCGGTAGCTTGAGAGCTTCGACGCCATATATCTGATTGAAACGGCCTGCGATGTCGCGCGTGACTTCGATGTGCTGAATCTGATCCGCTCCGACGGGGACGAGGTCGCTGTCGTAGAGCAGGATGTCCGCAGCCATCAGCACCGGGTATGTGAAGAGTCCCGCGTCCGCAGCGATCCCCTTCGCTTTCTTGTCTTTGAAAGCATGGCACTTATCGAGCAGGTGCATCTGAGTAACCGTCATCAGCAGCCATGTCAGCTCGGTGACCTCAGGAATATCCGACTGGCGAAAGAGCGTTGCGGTCTCGGGCTTCAGGCCGAGAGCGAGTAAGTCGATGGCGGCGTCACGAACAAAGCCGCGGAGTGCTTGCGGATCTCGCACCGTCGTCAACGCGTGATAGTCGGCGATGAAATAGAAGGCCTGCTCGTTGTGTTGCAGGTCGATGTATTGCCGAATCGCGCCGAAGTAGTTGCCCCAGTGAAAGCGACCTGTGGGCTGAATGCCAGAGAGGATTTTCATGAGATGAGTTCGTTAGAGATGGCGTAAGCCGTGCGAGGTTGTTGAGGTTCGTGAAGGGGCAGTCGTTCGTGGTCTGTAGTCGGTTGCTGATTGAGACGTCGCCAAATTCATGTCGCTGACGACGGACCACTCACGAATGACTCGTCTCACTTCTTCTTTCCGGTCAGCTCGCCGTAGACATGCTCGATGTTCTCAACGCGGGTCTTTACGTCGACTCCAGCCCACTCTTTGTAGAACGGAACGTCGACTTCCTTCTTGATGTCATCGAGCGACTTACCGGCGTCGATCAGCTTTTGAATCGCCATTCGCAGTTCGACGAAGTACCGCTTCTGAGTGTCGAGCAAGCTCGCGTCGGACATCTCACCGTGACCGGGACAGACCTTCTTGACTGGCAGCTTCGCCGCTTCAGTCATGACGCCGATCCAGCTCGCGGTATTGCTGTCGCCGGTGTAATTGAAAGCACCGTTCACGCAGGCGTCGCCGGTGAAAAGGATGCCGTGCTTCGGCAGCCATGCGAACGCGTCGCCCGCCGTATGAGCGTGACCGAAGTGAATCAGCTCCACGCGTTGATTGCCGTCGTCGAGAATCATCTTCTGCGGGAACGTGAGCGACGGCTTCGCGTAGTCGAGCTTGCCGTACTCATCCGGCTTTTCCTTCTTCGACTTCTCAAAGCCGGCGATGCCCTTGGTGTCGAAGAGCTGCCGACTATTCTCGGATGCAATCGCTGTTGCACCTTGCTTCACGAAGACCGGATTCCCGTCGGCATGATCTCCGTGATAGTGAGTGTCGAAGACGTAGCGGATCGGCTTATCGGTCGTCTTGCGGATCTCTTTGATGAGCTCTTCCGACTGATTGGGGAAGCTCGCTTCGATCACGAGCACGTAGTCCTTGAAAACGATCCAAGCTTGATTGCTGCCGAGGAATTTGGGCTCGGTCTCCATCTTGCGGAAGAAGACTCCGGGAGCGACTTCGGTGATGACAGTCTCCGTCGGCTTGAACCAACCGACCGACCAACCAGACGCCGCAACAACCGCAGCGAGCGATAACGCAGCAACAAAGAAGCGACGATTCATGCTGAGGGGCTTTCTGAAGGAGAGAGAACTCCTTCACCTTGTAGTGCGGCGTTTCAAGGTCGCATTGAGCGGTACTCCGCTCCTTTTTTCCGCTGCGATCTCCTCGACTACGAGGCCGCATGGACCGAAGTCTGAAGGCGGCAAAACCGCAAAGCGGAGATGAATCTCTACGCTACAAAGTGAAGGACAGACGGCTTCGCCGTCACGAAGAGCTGGAGCAATAACTACTCAATCAGCTTGCTAATCGGATACTCGACGATGCCGCGTGCTCCAGCGGCTTTGAGTTGGGGCACGATCGTGCGGACGATCGACTCGTCGACGATCGTGTTGACGTCGATCCAATCCGGGTCCGATAGCGATGAGATCGTCGGGGTCTGCAAGGCGGGCAAGTTCGCGAGGACCGTATCGAGGTCCGTCCGCCGCACGTTCATCATCAAGCCGACTTTGCCTTCGGCGGCGAGGCACGCTTGCAGCATCAAGGCGATGTTCTCGACCTTCGCTCGCTTCCAGTTGTCGGACCATGCAGCGCGATTGGCGATGATTCGCGTCGTGCTCTGCAAGACCTCGGCGAGGATGCGGAGATTGTTTGCTCGCAGCGAGCTGCCGGTCTCGGTGACTTCGACAATCGCATCGGCCAGTCGCGGCGGTTTGACTTCGGTTGCTCCCCAAGAGAACTCGACGCTCGCGGTCACGCCGTGCCGCGCGAGGAATGCTTTCGTCAGTCCGACGGCTTCGGTCGCGATGCGTTTGCCTTGCAGGTCTAGGACGGTCTGAATCGGCGAGTCTTCCGGCACGCACAGCACCCAGCGCACGGGGCGGCGGCTGACTTTCGAAAAGACCAATTCGGTGACTTCATGCACGTCGGCGTTCGTCTCGACGATCCAGTCATGCCCGGTGATGCCGGCGTCGAGAATGCCTTGCTCGACATACCGCGCCATCTCTTGAGCACGGATGAGCAAGCATTCGATCTCGGGGTCGTCGATCTGCGGGTAATAAGACCGCGACGAAAAAGTGATGTTGTAGCCCGCTCGTTGAAAGAGCTTGCCTGTCGCTTCCTGAAGACTGCCTGCCGGAATGCCGAGTTTCAGCACGTTTGCCATGATCGAAAAAAGTCCTTGTTCAAAGCTAAATTCGCAACGCGGGCGGGATGTTAGAGAGGCCCTATCAGCGAGGCGAGTGTTGCGGGGAATCGAGGAGTTCAAGAACTTCGAGAAGGTTTGCTTTGCATTCTGTGGGCCTCTTCGAATTACCAAGGGGCCTTAGAGTGAGGGGCTCGGGCCGCTTGCGATTCTGCGCGAGCCTGCCCTAAACATCCGCCGTTTTGATGTCATTCAACTAACCGCCTTCGAGGAGACGCTGTGTTGCACACTCGCCGTTGGTTCTTGTCGTGTCTGGCTGGAATGCTGGCCGCTGTTTCGGTTGGGACAGCTCAGGCTGAGGCCCCTGGATTTGCCATCGAGCAAACGGCCAAGGGCGTCGCAGTGAAGGTCGGCGGTCAGCCCTTTGCTGAGTACGTCATCAATGACTCCGAGCCGAACAAGACATATCTCTGGCCCGTCTATGGTCCAACCGGCAAGGCGATGACTCGCGCCTTTCCCATGGCCAAAGTCGATGGCGAAGTACAGGATCACTACCACCATCGAGGTATCTGTTTTGGCCAGGAAGACATCGGCGGTTGGGACACATGGACCGAGCGTCTGACTTTCGACATCGGCGAAAACACCAAGCCTGCTCAGAAGGAACGGCTTAAGAAGATTGGCACCGAGAAGCATCGCTGCTTCAAGCAATTGCTTGTTTGTCCCGATAAGGCCGTGATCGAAAGCGAATTGGACTACATCGGACAGGACGGCAAGCGAGTCGCCACTGAGCTGCGCACGATGACCTTCCGTGTTGAGAACGGCCAACGGTTGATCGACTTAGATCAGCAATTCATCGCCTCTGACGGCGAGGTGACTTTCGGCGATAAGAAAGATGCCGGGCTTAGCATCCGCGTGCCAACTTCGATGTCGGTCGACTCAAAGAAGGGTGGCAAGATTGTCAACAGCGAAGGACTGACGGACGCCGCTGCTTGGGGCAAGAAGGCCAAGTGGTGTGATTACCACGGTCCAGTTGATGGCGAGCACTTAGGCGTTGCCGTGCTCAATCATCCGTCGAGCTTCCGTCATCCGACGACGTGGCATGTGCGAACTTATGGGCTCTTTACGGCGAACCCGTTTGGAACGCTCGACAAAGAGCAGCCCAATGGTCCTCACACTCTGAAGCCAGGTGAGAAACTGCTGCTCAAGCATCGCTATGTCTTCCATGAAGGTGATGAGAAGGCCGCCAAGATTGCCGAGGCTTACGAGCGATACGCGAAAGAGTAGTGGCATACGACCTACAGCGGTCGCGAGCGAATCCGCGAGCGACCGTTATTATCCCCTGACCGCTGTCGCTCGAGCCCCTCACGGTTTGCGGCGTTCCGGCACGGCAATGCTTCAATCTGGAGAGGAGTTTTTGATGCGGAATTGGATTCGTGGTCTGTTCGTTTTAGGAGTCGCGGTGCTGGCCTTGCCCGGCTTTGCTCAAGACGAGAAACAAGAAAAGCCAGCTAAGCCCCAAGGAGCACCCGCGTTGAAGACGTTCAAAGAGAAGTTGAGTTACGGCATTGGTCTGAACATCGGACGGAATCTCGCCAAGCAAAAGCTGGACGTTGATCCGGCCTTCGTAGCTCAAGCGATCGCCGACATTTTGGCGAAGAAGACACCAGCTCTGTCTGACGATGAGCTGCAAGAAGTCTTCCAGGAACTCGAAACTCAAATGGCCGCGAAGTCCAAGGCCGATGCCGACAAAGCCAAGATCGTCGGCGTGAAGTTCCTCGAAGAGAACGGCAAGAAGGAAGGCATCAAGACGCTGAAGAGCGGACTGCAATACAAGGTCATTCGCAGCGGCAAAGGCCCAACTCCGACGACGAAAGATTCGGTGTTGGCTCACTACAAGGGCCGCTTGGTCGACGGCACTCAGTTTGATGCTTCTTACGAAGGCGATGATCCAACTCCCGCCGAGAAGCCTGCCGAGTTCCCAGTTACCGGCGTCATCAAGGGTTGGACTGAAGCTCTGCAACTGATGAAGGTTGGCGACAAGTGGCAGATCTATCTGCCTTCGGACTTGGCCTATGGTCCTCGCGGTGCTGGTGGAGATATCCCGCCACACGCCACTTTGATCTTCGACATCGAGTTGGTCGGAGTGAAGGGCGCGGGCAAGTAACCTACTGCTGATCGAACGCGACCCCGCCGATGTTTCGTCGAGCGGGGTCGTGCTGTTGATGGATCAACACCTGATTGTTGGATCGACCAGTTCATTGCGTTCGCATCGTCGCGATGGAACCGTGTCATTCCATACTGGCAAATAGGCCCTGTCATGAACGACGCACTCTCTGAGCATTGGCAAGCTCTGAAACAACAAGTTGAAGAAGCGCTCGAACGCTTTCTCGCCGTGAGTTCCGATTGTCCCGATCGGCTGCGCGAATCGATGTGCTACAGCGTAGAAGCTGGAGGCAAGCGATTGCGTCCCGTACTGGTGCTGTTGGCCTGCGAAGCCTGTGGCGGACAGATTGAAGATGCACTGCCGGCTGCCGCCGCCATCGAGATGATTCACACCTACTCGCTCATTCATGACGACTTACCGGCGATGGATGACGACGATCTCCGTCGTGGCCGTCCTACGAACCACAAGCAGTTCGATGAAGCGACGGCCATCTTGGCTGGAGATGGTTTGCTGACTCGCGCGTTCGAGGTCATCGCTCAGTATGTTCGACCGCCGGAAGTCGCGGCTGCATGTGTGCTTGATCTGGCTTCTGCCGCCGGCGTGGAAGGCATGGTTGGCGGTCAAATGGCCGACTTACAGGCAGAGACATCAGGTGTCCGAACCGTTGAAGAGTTGGAAGCCATTCATCTGCGTAAGACAGGGCGGTTATTGCGATCGCCGCTGACAATGGGTGCCCGAATTGCAGGAGCGAGCCCAGAGACTCTCGACAGATTGGACCAATTTGGAAAATGTGTCGGGCTCGCGTTCCAAATTACTGACGACCTACTGGACATGACGGGTGACGCCAGCAAAATGGGCAAGGCCGTGCGTAAGGACGCTGCTCATGGCAAGCTGACTTATCCTGGACTTTTAGACTTAGAAGAAAGCCGCCGGCGGGCGGAAAGATTGATCGAAGAAGCCTGCCGCTCGATCGCCTTCTTGGGTGATCGAGGTCATCGACTGGAAGCCTTGGCGCGTTTCGTCTTGGAAAGAGACCACTAAATGAAGTTCGAACTGCTCCCCCAGATTCGTTCACCAAAGGATTTGCACGGACTCTCTGAGCAACAACTCGAACGCGTCGCGGCAGAGATCCGCGAAGCTCTCTGCTCGGTGGTTGAAGACCGTGCCGCTCACTTCGCCAGCAACCTCGGCGTTGTTGAGCTGTGCATTGCGTTACACCTGACCTTTGACTTTGCCAAGGATCGCCTGATTTGGGACACGGGTCACCAGATCTATCCGCATAAGTTGCTGACGGGACGCTTTCAAGAGTTCTCGACGATTCGCCGAAAAGGCGGGCTTATGGGTTATCCCAATCCCGTTGAGAGCGAGTACGACCTCTTCGTCACGGGGCATGCCGGCGCCAGTGTGTCGACGGTGCTCGGGCTGAAGGCGGGCGATGATTTGATGGGCTTCGACGATCGCAAGTCAGTCTGTGTCATCGGCGATGGTGCCTTGCCTTCCGGCATGGTGTGGGAAGCGATGAGTAATGCTGTCGGCCTGAAGAAGGATCTCCTCGTCATCCTCAATGACAACAAGATGGGCATCTGCCCTCGCGTCGGTGGCGTAGCTGAGTATCTCGACAAGGCTCGCGTTGCACCGTTCTACAACGGGCTCAAACGCGACGTGGCTTGGCTGTTGAATAAGGTGCCCGTTGTCGGTGAGTCGGTCGAAAAGATGATCGGCGACGTCAAAGAAGCGGTGAAAGGATTCTTACACGGCGGGATGCTCTTCGAGGAAATGGGCTTCCGTTATGTGGGACCGGTTGATGGGCATGATCTCCCGACACTGCGCCGCTATCTGACGATGTTGAAGGACGTGAAGGGGCCAGTGCTGCTGCACGTCTTCACGGAGAAGGGGCACGGCTTTGAGCCAGCTTGCCAAGACCCGGTCAAGTTTCATGCGCCTTCGCCATTTGTCCGCAATGACGAGAACGAAATCGTCCCGATCAAGAAGCCCAAAGAGTTCGCCTACACCAACGCCGTGAGCGAATCGATCTACAAGTTGATGCAGCGCGACGCACGAGTCTGTGTGCTGACCGCAGCAATGTGTGCAGGAAACGATCTCGGCAAGATTCGCTCGGACTTCCCGGATCGTTTCTTCGATACCGGGATCTGCGAAAGTCATGCGGTGTCGTTTGCAGGCGGTATGGCTAAGGCTGGCATGCGACCAATCGTCGACATCTACAGCACGTTCATGCAACGCAGCTACGATCAAATCTTCCAAGAGGTATCGCTGCAAAACTTGCCGGTGATCTTTGCTCTCGACCGAGCTGGTGTCGTGGGGGCCGATGGACCAACGCATCATGGCACGTTCGACAACACCTACATGCGGTCCTTCCCCAACATCGCTGTTATGGCTCCTGGTGACCTAACTGATGTTGCCGCGATGTTCGACTTTGCTGTGCATCACAACGGTCCGACATCGATTCGCTATCCCAAGACGGCTGCCGTCAAGATTGAGCGAACGGTGAGCCCGGTCGAGCTAGGCCGCGCTGAAGTCTATCGCGCCGGCACGGATGGCACGTTGATCGCCTTCGGATCCTTGTTCGGGGCATGCGTGAAAGCTGCTGATCGATTGCGTGATGAGGGGCTCGACATCGGTGTGATCAATGCTCGATTCCTGAAGCCTCTGGATGAGAACACGTTGCTCGCGGCGATTCGCAACTCGGGCTTCGTGATCACAGTTGAAGAATCGACGCTTTGTGGCGGGTTTGGTTCTGCTGTGCTGGAAGCTGCGAACGATGCAGGTCTTCGCAGTGATCACATCGCTCGAATGGGTGTCCCAGATCGGTTCATTGAGCACGGCGAACGCGACGAATTGCTCGCTGATCTAGGACTTGATGCCGAGGGAATTGCAGCGAAGGCTCGCACTATGGCCGAGCGTTGTTTGCAACGGATGAACGAGTTGCAGCAAGCGGCGGCTTCGTAGTCTGTATCAAAGCTCGCCGCATCAAGACTCCGAATCAGCCGTCTCGGTAACGATGAAATGAAAAGAGCCAGCAAGTTTGCTTGCTGGCTCTTTCTTTTGGTCGAGAGATGGTCGTTACAGACCAGTTTCCGATCGAGCGTTATTCGGCGGAGAAGCCGAAGACGCAGGTGTGTCGGTAAGTCTTGCCCGGTTCGAGAATCGTTGACGGGAAACTGGGGATGTTGACTGAGTTCGGGTAGTGCTGTGTCTCGAGGCACAACGCACTGCGGCGCGGGTACTTCTTCCCGCCCTTACCAGCTTGGTCGTGCAGGAAGTTTCCGGTGTAGAGTTGAACGCCGGGCTCTGTTGTAAGCACTGAGAGCACTCGACCGGACTTTGGCTCTTTGACTTTGGCTGCCAATCGCAACTCGCCCGAAGTGCCATTCAATACATAGTTGTGGTCGTAGCCGGTCGCCGCAGTCTGATCGACTTGATCAATGCGTGCTCCGATGACCGTGGACTTTCGGAAGTCGAGCGGCGTGCCTTCCACCTTGGCGATTTCACCCGTTGGAATCAGCGTTTCCTCGGTGGGAGTGAACTTGTCCGCGTTGATGAGCAGTTCGTGATCGAGCACCGTCGGTGCACCTGCGCCGGCCAGATTGAAGTAGCTGTGGTTTGTCAGGTTTACCGGAGTCGCCTTGTTGGTTGTCGCTTCGTAATCAATTCGCAGTTCACTCTTCTCAGTCAACAAGTAGGTTACCTTTACTCTTAGCTCGCCTGGGTAGCCCTCTTCGCCGTCCGGGCTGGTGTAGCTGAAAACAACCTGCTGACCATCCGTTGTTTGAGACGCGGATGCTGACCAAATCACCTTATCGAGGTTGCGTTTCACGCCACCGTGGAGATGGTTCGGACCGTTGTTGACGGCCAAAGCGTACTCTTTCCCGCCAAGGCTGAATTTGCCCTTGGCAATGCGATTGCAAACGCGTCCCGTCGTACATCCGAAGAACTGATTGCGATCAGATTCGTATCCTGCGACGTCTTCGAATCCCAAGACGACATCGGCCAACTTGCCGGCGCGATCGGGCACATGCATTTCAGTCAGAGTTGCTCCGCGAGTAATGATCTTGGCGATGACTCCCGCTTTATTCTTGAGTGTGAATTCTTCCACAGCGGCACCGTCGGCGGTTTTACCGAAGGGGCGAACAGAAACATCAGCAGCACTGACCGTATTCGTCATGGCAATCATTCCCAAAGGTGCGACAAACAACGCGGCGACAGTCGACAAGTTCCACAGCACAGACTTCATAGGTTCAACTCCTAGAAAGGTGACTTGAGGGCGGCGGATGATAGGAACGCCGAGTCCAATGAGAAGCGGATCGAAAAGCCCTCGGAATCAATTCGAATGGGCGACGCTCAATGGATCTCGACATAGACCGTACCCCAGATTCCACCAGGCGATTCGTCCAAGTTTGGGCGGTATTCGAGGACTACTTCCAGCATATTGCTGGGCTCCAAGAGTGCGGTGACATCGAAGGCCACCGGTTCTCGGCATTGATGGACTCCACCCAAAAACTGTTGATTGAGTAGCACGCTGCCTCGACCGCCAATGCCTGTGAAATTCACGAGCACTCGAGTTTCCGGTTCGAGGCCCGTCGGCCGGTGGAAGCGACGAGAAAAACGTACTCGACCAGCTCTTGTTCCAAACAGAGATTCCCAATCGGATGGCATACGAACCCGTCGAACTTCCGCGCTGCCACTCGATTGCTCAGTCGAAGTTGCGACTTCGTCGTGATTGGACGTGTCGGAATTCCCTGAAACTTCTCCCATCCATTCGTAGTGCCAAGGCCCCTTAAGGGCGATGCGATGCACGGCAGCCATGACATGTGTCTCAGCAGAAACGAAGAAACCCTCGACCGACTAAGCAGCGAGGGTTTCTGATATTGAATGTAGCAACGATTCCGACGAGCCAAACCAGCTCAGCGCTTCGAGAACTGGAAGCTTCGGCGTGCCTTGCGACGACCGTACTTCTTACGTTCAACCATTCGGTCGTCACGGGTCAAGAAGCCATGGTCTTTCATCGTGGCGTGCAGCAATGGATTACGAGCCTCCAAAGCACGGGACAAGCCAAGGATAATGGCGCCCGTCTGGCCAGTGATTCCGCCGCCGTTGACGTTGACCGAAAAGTCAACCTTGCCCTCGACGCCAGCAACCTCAAGCACTTTTTGGATCATCGCCTGATCGCGACTCACTCGGATGTATTCTTTGAACTCACGACCGTTGATCGTGATCTTGCCGCTTCCATCCTTCACGCGAACTCGCGCAACAGATGTCTTACGGCGACCTGTTCCAATTCCGGTACCGTCCTTATCGACCTTACCTCGCAGAATCACGGGAGCCGGAGCGGCAACGGCTTCGGTCGAAATACCGGCGCCAATGCTCAGTTCAGGGATTCCAGCGCCTTGAAGTTGCTCTTCAGGAGTCAAAACGGCTGCGTCTGTGCTCATTCCTAATTCCAGTCAGCGACGGCTTTACTTGGGGAGAAGATATTCTGGGAACGGCTTTGGTTGCTGTGCCTGATGTTCATGGGTTGGACCACAGAACAATCGCAGGTTCTTCAGCATCTGAGAGCCGAGTTTGTTTTTGGGCAGCATGCGACGAACAGCCTCTTGCAGAATCATCTGCGGTCGGCGTTGAAGCATTTGACTGGCCGTGAAAACCTTACGACCGCTCGGATAACCCGAGAACCGCTCGTAGGTTCGTTGTTCGAACTTCTTGGTGTAATAAGGCGTCAGAGGACTGCGGCCAGCCTTACCAGAGAAGCGAACTCGGTGAGCATTCACGACGACGACCACATCGCCGCTTACGACGTTAGCCGTGTAGTTCGCCTTGTGCTTACCCATCAAGACAGTTGCGATTTGTGTCGCGAGACGACCGACGATTTGATTGTCGCCATCAATGACGAACCAATCTGGCTTTGCTTCTTCGGTCTTTACGATCGTTGTTCGTTGGACAAGGGGGACCACTGCGATGCCTCTCGTTGCAAATGCTTCCGACACGAGCCTGCCGAACTTTTACGCAATTGCATGCAATTCTTAGAGTTACGGCAATCAACCCCGGTTTCGGGGCCAAAAGGGTCAAGAAAGTTAACGACGTCGCTCCGCAGGATCAACTTGGCGGGCCAAAAAACCCTGGGATGGGCTTTCGCGAGGATCGACGTTACCAATCTTTGGGAGTTTGGATTGGAGATGTTCCCATGAGTGAGTCTCCGTTGAGACCCTGGATGGACGGTTTTATTTGGCGACACTGTCGTCTTCTTCCATCAAGAGCGCGTCCGTGACCGACAAGCTGTGATCGACTCCGTATGCTGGTGCTGGAATGTCGGCGTAAGTTCGAATTTCGTCCGACGTTAAAAGGACTGAAAACGTTGAGCCGTCTGGACTAGAGGTCGACAGTTCGATTCGGCCATTGCTCAAGCGTTCGAGGATATGGCGGCAGACGAACAATCCAAGACCGGTGCCGGTTGTCTTCGTCGTGAAATAGGGGTCGAAGATCCGATCGTGATGATCGTCGGTGACTCCATGGCCGGTGTCGCGGATGGCGATGCGAATCCAACCTTGTTCGAGGCTTGTCGAGATCTCGATGGTGCCGCCTTCCTTGGTCGCATCCATCGCGTTTTGGATTAGGTTCAAAAACACCTGAGCGATCTGCGGCCGAACCAGCCGGATCGGCGGCAGGTTCTCGGCGTACCTCATGATGATTCGCTTGCCTTTGCGACGCTTGTAGTACTTGGCGATGCTCAGCGCGTCTTCAATGACTTCGTGGATGTTGCACAGTGTTTCAACTTTCGTAGCCGGACGACTGAAATCGACCAACTCGCGAAGCGTGCCTTGGATTCGACGCAGTTGCTCGTCGAGCATTTGGTAACGATCCAAGGTGTATTGGTCGGTCGTGCGACGCTTCAGCAACTGGACCAGCGAACTAATCGCAGCCAACGGATTTCCGACTTCATGCGCGATGCCTGCTGCCAACAAACCAAACGCTGCTTGCTTCTCTTGTTGAACGAGCATCGCTTGTGATTCTTTGAGTTGCTGCGTTCGCTCGACGATGCGTTGTTCGAGTTCCTCATTGACGATCGCCAGCCTCGCGCTGGTTGCTCGGAACAGTCCAGCCAATCGAGTGCTTGCCCACGCAACCCACGCCAGCGAAACGGCCAGAATGAGCCAATTCAAAAACAAGCGCTCGCGAACGGCGATCAGTAAAACTCCAAAGCTGGCCGCATGAACTAGCAGCGTCGAATACGTGACGATGGGGCGATAACGGATCGCGCATACGAGCAACGACATGAAGTAATAGATGCGGAACGGACTTTGTTCGCCGAGATCAAAGTGGCACAGCAGACCAATAAAAATGGCTTCCAGTGCCGACACAACAAGTGGGCTCTTGCTGAGAAAGACGCGGCCCTGCAGGCTCCAATAGGTGTCGAACAACGTGTAGATGACGCCGATGCCCAGAATGACATTCAGCAATGGAACGTTGCGTTGCGGATCGTTCGGAAAGAAGTCGTTGCTGATCAAGTTGACGAGCGCAAAGCCCACCAAGACGCCGAACCAGCGCATGCGAACGGCGATGGCTTCGGCGGCCAGATCGAACGGGAAGCCGATCGAGTGGCTTGTGCTTTCAGAGGGGCTCGTCAATGCGGCTGAGTTCACGGTCAAACTTTGGGTTAAGGCCGATGAAGGTGGCTCCCTGTCGCTTGTTGAAGGACGGGCAGGGCACCATCTAAACGCACTCGAATTGAATGCAATTCAGAGTCGTCGATTAGGCGTCCTGCAGTATTCAGCCAGCTTTAATGTCCGGCCGCTGCGAGCACCGGTTGCAAGCTGCCATCAGCGTTGAACTGCATCTCGAACGGTCCTTCGATGACTTCCAAGTCGGGTCGAGTCTTCAGCTCATCGAGGTAAGACTCGCTCACAAGCACTTCGCCCAGATGCAGTGTGTTTGGAATTTGCACGACCTTCACGAACGGCGGTTCGACGATGCCTACGGAAGGCAGAGCGTTCTCTAGCACTTCTCGATCGGTATCGAACCAAGCTGGTGTGCCAGCAGCCGACGGGTGATTGCCGGTGATGCAATTAATCTGAGTGATCTTGCGATCGATCTGCTCGACCGTGTGCTTGTTCGTGAATTCGGCAATACCCAACCCCGTCGCATTACCGTGAGTGGCTTCGGTCAAACCTCGAACAAAGATGCGGCGGACTTTGTAGTCGTCCTGTTCGGTGGCTGCGTGGTCGTTGTACTTGCGGCCGATGACATTGGTGTCCATGCCCGTGCCGCTGATGTTCTTGCCGATCTGGTCGACGATCAGCAGTTGCACGTTCTTGAACGGCAGTCGCGGCATCCATTGCCGAGCCAACTTCATCAGTTCAACTTCGCGATCATAGAAGTCTGCCGGAGCGACGGCTTCGATTCGTCCGGTTTCGTCGTATGCGTTCTCGACGATGCCGACACCGGCAATGACTCGGCACTTTTCCAATACGGATTTGGCAACGGCTCGAATGATTTCGAGGAACGTGAAGTCGGCGATGGCGCGGTGGTAGATCTTCGCACCTTCGTGCTTACCCAGGCCGATCAACATCATCTTGTGAAGGCCAGATTCGATTGGTCCCACGAAGCCCGTATGAGGTTTGATGCGACCACACACAATGACGTGATCGCAGTTAAAGGCGTGCTTGTCGAAATGGACCGGAATGCCTTGCGGCGTGTGGTCGACGATCACTGTTTCCATGCTGGAACGAATCTCGGCACCACAGAACTCTTCCGTGATTCCATAGCCTTCAATGATCTCGCGTTGTCCCGCCGCAGTACCACCACCGTGACTGCCCATCGCCGGGACGATGATCGGCACGCCGCCGATTGATCGCACGTGATCGCAGATGGCTTTGATGATGATCGCGATGTTGTTGATGCCTCGGCTACCCGCCGAAATCGCGACAGTCTGCCCCGGCTTGACCTGCTGCCCGAGATTCAGCTTGGCCAACTGCTGAGCCACTTCTGAGGAGATGTCGTTGAGTCGAGGTGCGTCAAACTTCTGCCGAACGCGCAGCATCCGAGGGAACTGCATGATGTGATCCTGAAGAATTCATAGGGATGAACCGAGTTTGCGACGCATGATCGTCGCGGTGCTGGGAGTTGTCGTCAGCGTTGATGTCGGTAACAAGCCAACGCAAACGCGAGCGACGTTCCTACGCGCTGCTTCAGCGCTTTTGAGATTGCGGGGCACTACAACGCTCGACCTTCAGGACATGTCGAGGATCCTGCGACTTCAATCACCATCGACTGGGGATTCATCATGCGTCTGTCATTCACGTCATTGGTCTTGAGCTTGGCGGCCAGTGCCACATTCGCCGCTGATCCGGCTGACATCGTTTTGCATCACGGTCGCATTGTGACGGTTGATGTGCAGTTCAAAGTCGTGGAAGCAATTGCTGTGAAAGGCGATCGCGTTGTAGCCGTGGGCAGCAACGACGATGTGCGAAAGCTCGCGGGAGAAAAGACGAAGCTCATCGACCTCAAGGGGCAGATGGTTTTGCCCGGATTGAGCGACACTCACACGCACCCGACCGGCGCGGCGATGCATGAGTTCGATCATCCGATCCCTGACATGCAGACGATTGGCGACGTGCTTGCTTACATCCGTCAGAGAGCTGCGACGGTGGAACCCGGCGATTGGATCTCCGTCCGACAAGTCTTTGTGACTCGACTCCGTGATCAACGCTTTCCGTCACGAAAAGAACTCGATGAAGCGGCTCCTAAGAACCCGGTGATGTTTAGCACCGGCCCCGACGCGGCTCTCAATTCTCTGGCATTGGAAGCCAGCGGTCTGACGAAGGACTTCAAGATCACTGACGGGCAGCCAGGGTTCTTGGAGAAGGACCCGCAGACCGGGGAGCTCACGGGCATGCTTCGCAGTTGCACGCGATTGGCGAAGCCCAAAGGTAAGTCAAAGTCGGCCAGCAAAGACGAGCAACGTGCGCGGCTCAAAGAGTTGATGACTGCCTATAACGCCGTGGGCTTAACCAGCATCTCGGATCGGTCTGCGAGTGATGGTGCGGTCGATCTCTTCGATGAACTCAAGCAGCGCGACGAGCTGACATGTCGCGTCTTCTTGTCATACGGCATCAACGCTCAAGACCCCATCGACCAAATTGAAAAGCGAGTCAAGAAGGCGACCGAGCATCCCGCTCATGCCTACGACAATCGGCTGTGGTTGCGTGGCGTCAAAATCTTCTTGGATGGAGGCATGCTGACCGGCAGCGCTTACATGAGAAAGCCGTGGGGCGTGAGTCAGATTTATTCCATCACCGATCCCGAGTATCGCGGCGTGCTGTTTGTTGAGCCTGACAAGTTGCGGCAGATCGCCAAGGTCGTGCTGTCGAACAATCTGCAAATGACAGCTCACTCGGTTGGCGATGGTGCCGTGCATGCTTTGATCGATGCTTACGAGCATGTCGACAAAGAGTTGCCCGTGAAGAAACTGCGACCGTGTATCACTCATTGCAACTTCATGAGCCTCGAAGCCATTCAAAAGATGCAGAAGCTCGGCATTGTTGCCGACCTACAACCCGCTTGGCTGTACCTCGACGGAGCGACGTTGCGGAAGCAGTTTGGCGAAGAGCGCACAGCCTACTTCCAGCCATACAAGACGATCTTCGAGCACGGCGTTGTGGTTGGTGGTGGTTCGGATCACATGCAAAAACTCGGCAGTCTTCGGTCGATCAATCCTTACAACCCGTGGCTGGGAATTTGGACGACGCTAACTCGATTGCCGCGTTGGACGGATCAGCCGCTGCACTCCGAGCAAAGCATCTCGCGCGAGCAAGCCATTCGGCTCTATACGACGAACAACGCGTTTCTCACTTTTGAAGAGAAGGAGAAGGGATCATTAGAAGCCGGCAAGCTGGCTGACTTCGTTGTGATTGATCGTGACATTCTGACTTGCCCAGTTGACGACATTCGCGACGTCAACGTGCGACAAACATGGATGGGCGGTCGACTGGTCTACGAAGACGGCAAGACCGAGGCCGTGAAGTAGTTCGTGGCGGGCAGACCGTAATAGCGCGTGTCGGTTTGATTACAGCCGCGTTACACCGCACTTTGATTTCATTTCTAGCAACTCAGGAATCGCAGCATGCGTCCCAATCATGTGAAGCAGAAACTCCAAAGCGGTGGCACGGCCATCGGCACAATGATGTTTGAATTCAGCTCGCCCGGAGCAGCTCAAGCAACGGCAATGGCCGGAGCAGACTTTGCGTTGTTCGATATGGAACACACTGGCTGGTCGTTCGAGACCATCAAGAACTTGATCATTGCGACGCGCGGCACGTCGATGATCCCGATGGTTCGCATTCCGGCGGCTGAGTACCACTTCATCGCACGTGTGCTAGATGTCGGAGCGATGGGAGTGATGGTGCCGATGGTCGAGTGTGTGGAGCAGGCTCAGTTATTTGCGCGGTGCGCGAAGTATCCGCCAGTAGGACGTCGAGGCTGTGCGTTTGGAATCGCTCACGACGAGTACGCGGGCGGCGACGTTGTCGCGAAGATGCACAGCAGCAATGACGAAGTGATGTTGATTGCTCAGATCGAAACAGCAGCCGGCGTTGAGCACGTAGAAGAGATCGCGGCCGTCGAAGGCATCGATGTCTTGTGGATCGGACAGTTCGATCTTTCGGCATCGCTAGGCATACCTGGGCAGTTCACGCATCCGACATTTGTCGCGGCTGTTGATCGCGTGATGGCTGCTTGTCGCGCTCACAACAAAGTCGGCGCCTTCATGACGACCACTCCCGAGTTCGGCGAATGGGTTGTCAGTAAAGGCTTCAAGATGCTGGCTTGGAGCGGGGATATTTGGGTCTATCAATCGGCTTTGCGCAGCGGGATGAACTCTCTGCGAGAGATGCTCGCGAAGGTCTAATCTCGGCCAAGTTCCAGACTGGAGTTGAGCACGATCAAATCATGCTCGATTCCATTATGGGCGACATAATTCGAGAACGATTTCGAGTCGTAGTGCTTTCGCCTACGGGGACTTCAATCGCTTCACAATGAAGTTCCATATGTCGTCGTATCCGTCGGTCGGATGGTCCGGGTACTTCACATGACACTCGGCGCCAGCGACTTTGGCGAGTTGCTGGAATCCCAACGCCCATGCTGGTGAATGAACCTTGTAGTCCATTTCGGTGATGCCTGGCGGCTGGGTGAGGCCCCAGTTGTTTTCGAAGTAAATCGGAGCCGCGTTCTTATGGAGCAGACTCTCTGGCGACCATCGTTTGATGGCCGGAAGAAATTCGTCTCGTCGTTTGAGTGACTCTTCAAAACTTACTCCCAGTGCCGGTGCTCCCCACTTCACTCCGGGGACCCACGTCTGCATGCGCTGCGGATCGATACTGGGCTGACTGCGATACGCAGCGACGCAAGTCACTAGCGAAGACTGTCGTTTCAAAGGTTCGTCTGCGGAAGTATCGGCTTGATCGGCAACACAGCCCACATACAGGGCGGGCAACGCACCTTGAGAACCGCCACCAACGGCAATTCTTCGAACGTCGAGATTCCACTTTGCCGCATTGAGCCTTACGAACTGCACGACCCGCACCGCGTCTTCCAGGACATACGAAACGGGCACCGTCGCTTTGTCATGCATGGCATCGGTCATCGTCCGAGTTTCAACTCCGATGACAGCGATGCCTTGAGGTCTGAAGCGATTCAAATCGGGTACGTGCTTGCTCGGCAGCCAGATTCCACCAAACCAAATCAAGACGGGGAATGGTCCGTCTCCCGCTGTGGGTTGATAGAGATCAAAGATCTGGTGCTCGTGAGGTCCATAGGAAACATCGACGGCTGTTGGAGTCACCGGCGGAGCTGCAAGCAAGCTCGTCGTACCTAACAGCAGAAGCATGCATTTGATTGCAACGCGAGCGATTGTCGCTTCCAAACCACAAGCGCAAGAGTTGTTAGTCATGAGTTCGTGATTCGATTGTGATTGAGCCAAATGAGACTGTGCGACAAGTTTGTTGTATCGGGCCGACGAATTAATGCTGACCGCGAGACAGTATCGATGATCTACGCTTCGAGACGTTCCAGCATCGCGGCAATGTCCACAACTGAAGACACCATCGCGCTCACCAGAGACTGTCATGCGCGACCAAACTTGGTGCTCATCGCGAGTTGTAGGCAAAGCATGCCTGCGTATAATCGTCAATGCTCAATGGCCTTGAGCAAAGCTGATGACGGTCACGGAGGGACCGCCTTATTGGCTTGTTGCACCTTCCGCAGCGAAACTCACTCGCTCCGTGCATTCATCCTGGCGAGAGTTGCTGTTAGTGATTGAGGTCGTCGTTCATTGTGAAGTCGATCTTCTTCAATGACGCTCGACAGAGATAAGTAGGAATCCTCTTGAGAAATGTTGACATGTCTCAGATGGCAGGCGTCCCGAAAGCCAAACTGATTGCGGTTGGTTCTGATACAAACCAATTGCAACGAGCCTCTGACCGGTTGCGCGAGAACTACGATGTCGTGCAATGTGGGACTCTCGATAAGAGCCTAGAGTGCCTCCAACATGGCGGCGTCTCTGGGCTCTTAACGTTTGGGGACGACGCTTCGACGGCGGGTTTGCTGCTGCAGATCGGTCATGTGATTCAAGCACTGCCGTCGGGCTTCGTACTGCTCGACCAAAACAAGAACGTGCTGTGGCGCAATCTTCGATTCCAAGAACTCTCCAAGACGACTGACTCATTGATTGGTCGCAACTTCTACAAGTGCTTCGTGACTGCGGAGATCTTGGGCCCCGACTTCTGCCCGTTGAACACTGCCTTCGCGACCAACGAGTCTGCTCGCAGTACGCTCCGTGTGGGCGATAAGACCTTCTTTGAAGTTGAGGCCACGCCCATCTTCGAAGGGAACTTGGAGATCCCTGAGTATCTCGCCATCGTCATTCGCGATACTTCGCACGAGGTCCTGCAGAAGCAAAAGCTCAACGCGATCTATCAAGCTGGTCTCGAACTCAGCGACCTCACGCCGCAAGAACTTTTGGAGATGTCGGTCGAAGATCGCATCGAACTCTTGAAGTCCAAGATCCTGCACTTCACACGCGACTTGCTGGAGTACGACACCGTCGAGATCCGACTGCTGGATCGATCGACGAAGCGTCTCGATCCACTGTTGGCCGTCGGCATGAATCAAGAAGCTGAGGAGCGAATCTTACATGCGAATCCGCAGAACAACGGCGTGACAGGTTTCGTCGCGGCAACCGGCAAGAGTTATCTTTGCGAAGACACAACGTCTGACCCGTTGTATTTGCGAGGTGCTCCAGAGGCTCACAGTTCACTGACCGTTCCGTTGATGTGGCATGACGATGTTTTAGGCACTTTTAATGTCGAAAGCCCTCGAGCTGGTGCCTTCACCGATAACGATCTGCAGTTCTTGGAACTGTTCGCTCGCGAAATTGCGATGGCGCTTAACACTCTTGAGTTGTTGACGGTTGAGAAGATCTCATCGGTCACTCAAAGCGCCGAGACGATCCTCTGCAACGTCGGGCAGCCCGTTGATGAGATCATTCATTCGACGACATGGGTGCTTGAAAACACGATTGGCGTTGATCGACTGGTAACCGACCGTCTGCGCGACATCTTGAAGTTCACGCGCGACATCAAGCAGTCGATTCAGCAGGTCGGAGCCGACTTGCGACCGAAGGGCGGGCAGTCGTCTTACGTGCCTTCGAACTTGCGATCGAAGATGGTCAGCAAGCGAGTGCTGGTCGTCGATGCCGATGACGAAGTGCGTCGCGCCGCTCACGAATTGCTGGGACGTTTCGGCTGCGAAGTTGAAACGGCGCCCGAGGCCGAGAGCGCGTTCTTGCTCGCGCGAGCATTCCACTATGACGCAGTCATTGCTGACATCCGTTTGCCCGATCACGACGGCTACGCCACGTTCTCGCAGTTAAAGCTCATCGATCCGAATCTCGCCGTCATCTTGATGACGGGCTACGGCTACGACCCTTCGCATTCGATCGTGAAGTCGCGACAAGCCGGGCTGAAGTCGGTGCTCTACAAGCCCTTCCGAGTCGATCAATTGGTGCAAGAACTCGAAAAGGCATTCGCTCCACCAGAGCCTGCTGATGTCGCTGTTGCCGTACAAGCGACATAGGTGCGCAGCCGGAGTTCTTGGTCCGGCTGTCACTCATGTCATTGGGGCGACGGCTTCGGGTTACTTGGCCGACAGCAGAGCGGACAACTCGTTATGCAGTCCGCGTCCGTTGCTGGCGAGCAGATTGGGCAAGTCGACATCAAACGTCGAACCGTCCATCTTCGAGATTCTGCCGCCTGCTTCGGTGACGATTAACGCTCCACCCGCTTGATCCCACGGCTTCAAGCTGCCGGACCAGTATGCATCAATTCTTCCACAGGCAACATACGAGAGATTGAGCGCCGCCGAGCCGGTGCGCTGCACCGTTCGAGCATGCGGGAGCACTCGTAGGAATTGAGTGACCTGCAGTTCGTTGCCCTTCGCCCCGACCGGCAAGCTGGCGACGCAAAAGCCGTCGCTCAGCGGACCGATCTCTGACGGAGTGATGGGCTTGCCATTCAAGAAGGCACCTTGGCCTTTGATGGCCGAGAAGACTTCGTCGCGAGTGGGGTCGTAGATCACTGCGACCGTCAATAAGCCAGAGCACTCGAGCGCGATCGAGACCGCATAAAACGGAAAGCCATGCACGTAGTTCGTCGTGCCATCGAGTGGGTCGATGATCCAACGGTTCTCTGATTTGGCGCCAGCGATATTCAAATCCTCTTCACCGAGAAAGCTGTGATCGGGAAAGCTGGCTCGAATGACGCTGACGATTGCTTCTTGGGCGTTGACGTCAGCCTCCGTGACGAGATTCGCTCGGCTCTTTTCTTTGACCGTGAATTTCTTCGACCACTCCTGCAAGACCGCACCCGCTTTGCGAGCGGCTTCAATCGCGACCTTGAGCGTTTGATTCAGATCAGTCACTGGAATCCTTCATTAAGGTTGAGACCTTGGTGAGATGCCTGGCCACTTGCCGCGATTAGCCATTGGCCAAACTAGCAATCGTTGGGAAGGACGACTTCAAGCCAGAGTACAACGCACCGTATGTCGGATAGGCTCGGTCGTAGGCAGCCTTGGCTGTCGAGCAAGTACTCGTGCGGTTCTCAGTACGAATCGTTGCCGTGCAGGCTTCGACGACATTCTTGAACGCACCGGTTCCGACTGCGGCAAGCAACGCGACGCCGTATGCCGGGCCTTCAACAGAGTTCGTAACGCTGACATCTTGGCCGTAGATGTCGGCTTGCAGTTGTCGCCAGAAGGCGGACTTGGCGCCGCCGCCAGAGACTCGAATGTCGGTGATTGGGATTTGCATGCCTTTGATGATCTCGAGGCAATCGCGCATGGCGTATGTCGCGCCTTCCATGACCGAGCGGATCATGTGAGCTCGACCGTGTCGCAATGACAATCCCACCCAAGCACCGCGTGCGTTCGAGTCGCAGTGCGGAGTTCGTTCGCCGGTCAGATATGGCAAGAAGAAGAGTCCTTCTGAGCCTGCCGGAGCTTTCATCGCCGCCGCAGTCATCAGCTCATAAGCCTCGGTCCCCATGCCCTTGGCCAACGCAGCTTCCATCTCACCAAACTGATTGCGATACCACTGCAAGCTGCCGCCTGCGGAGAGCACGACGCCCATGACGTGCCACTTGCCTTCGACGGCGTGACAGAAGGTATGCACGCGACCGAGCGGGTCAGTTTGCACTTCGTCGCTATGAGCGAAGACCACTCCACTGGTTCCCATCGTCGCAGAAATCGCACCGCTTTGAACGATGCCATTTCCAACGGCGCTCGCCGCTTGATCGCCACCGCCACCGACGACTGGTACGCCAACTGTCTCTTAT
>OMIV01000092.1 GCA_900299185.1 Planctomycetaceae bacterium | reverse complement strand
GTGTCGCTCAACGTCATCGGCAAGAGTCTCGGACATCGCAACACGGCGACGACTGCCATCTACGCGCGGCTGAATCTGGATCCCGTCCGAACGGCGGTCGACACGGCGGTTGAGGCCATGCTGCGAGCCAGTGGAACAACGGAAGGGCGAGCGGGTGAGGCGGAGTCCGTGCGCGTGGCACCCTCTTCCCCCGCAAGCCAAGACGGCGATGGATGAATTCAAAGTCTTCTTCAGTCGAAGCATCTCGGTAGTGCAGAAAACATTGGAGTAAGAATCGTGTTTCGAGTCGTTGTCGAATCAGATCAAGCCACCGTCTATGAGGACATCGAATATGGCGGAGACATTAGCTCTGGCCATTCAGTCGAGACTGTCTACCCCGGAGAGACTTATGCTGGCGTGAGCTATGAAGACCTTGTCGCTGGAGGCACTCGCGAGTTCGACTTGGAAGAACTGCGGCGCAGTGTTCGCGATCGCGTGAAAGAACGAGTCGTCATAGATTGAAGACCGGGTTGCCCGTCGTGATTCGAAGCGCGGCGGGACTAAGTGAACCGAGTCGAGTTGTGCCCTTGCAGGCGGCTCGGCTCGGTTCTGCCCTCAACTGCAAGGACTGAATAATGAGCACACAAGAAACGCTCGCGGAGCTATCACGCGGCGATGATGCCAGTTTGCTGATGAAGCAGGCTCGCGAGGGAGCTGAGTTGCTGGCCTTCAACTGCTTTCACGTGATGGATGCGGTTCAGAAGTCCGAGCGAGCTGGCGTTGGTTGCATCGTTCGAGACTTGCCGGACTTCAAAGACTTGGCTCGCTGTTGGGAGTGGGCTGGGGCATTGATCTCATCGCTGTGGGACAAGTTTGAGATCGTCCAAACGCCATGTAATTTCGGCGACACATCAAGAAGCCCGATGCACCATGCGGTCTGCTTGTTTGCAGGCTGCATCATCAGTGAAGCCCAGCATGATCCTGACGGTTTAGCGAAGAGACTCAGGTCTCTCTCGCTTCCCAACGTCAATGAGACATATCAGCGACTCGGTCAGGAGTTTCTCGCTTGGCAACAGCGACAAGAACGCCTCGCAAAAGACGCTCGCATTGAGGCTGATCTCGCGGAGCTGCGAGCGGCAACTTCACGCGAGGCTAGAGCGACCACTTCACGAAGATTTGAGCAACCGAAAGTCGTTCGAGGTGACGACGGTATTCTTCGCTCGCCGCCGATGACTGAAGAGGAACGATTTAGGCTCTCAATGTCAGACGAGTTGATGATACCGCGACTCATGCTGATGGCGTCGCTTACGGATGCTGATATTGAATCGGGTACTCAATGGCCTTTCAGTCATCATCGCGAGCAAATCCAAAAGTCGGATTACCACAAGAGTTGTGAACTCGCCTTGCGCTACTGGGATTACTACCCGGCTTTTGCTGCGATTGTTCAGCACTCTGGCGAATCGCCGTCGGACTTGATCCAACTCAACAAGACGCATTGCGATGCCGTAAGGACGCTTTTGCTACACGCGGAACGACACGGAATCGAGTGCTCATCGTTAGCTATCGCGGGCGACATCTGCCGGGAACTGCATTCACAGAACTGGCAACTCTGCATCCAACCCGGTTCATCAGGAGTGACATGGCCTGCCTCTTTGGGATCGCTTCGGGATTCGCTGACTAACTTTGAAATTGATGCGATTCGAAGTGGCGAAGTTGTCGTGCAAAAACTCAAAACGGTCTTGGAAACGAACTCGGAAAGCGGTTGGGAAAAACTTTCCAACGCCGAAATCAACTCGCGTTTTCATTGCAGCAACACTGAGCGAAATCGTCGAATCAAGACTGGTGAAATCATCGTTCATCCAGAAGACATCGGCACGAAGAAGCAAAAGAAGCGAGTGCGAATAAACCCTAAATAGACCTTGTTTCCGTGGAATAAACCCGAAGTAAACCATCTTCAAATTGAAGCCGTTCCGTGCATCGCGGAACGGCTTTTTTATTAGATGATCCGCCCGCAGTCGTTGGCCAGTCGGGGCACACGACAAGCGAAAAGCAACAAATTGCGAGGCGAAAAACATGAGCACTGCGACCGTTCAAGTAAGTCCGAGCCGAACTCTGATCAGCCCTCAAGAGGTGGCGAATCGGCTCAATGTTTCGATCGACACTCTGGCCGATTGGCGATGCCGCAAGACGGTCAATCTGCCCTTCGTGAAGTGTGGTCGCTCCGTGAAGTACGAGGTTCGCGACGTTGAAGCCTTCATGGATGCCAACAAGCAACTGGCACCTGCAAGCGTCGGATAACTCCGACACCTCTCACTTCAGGAGACCAACGTCATGACTACCAATCGAGTCGCTCAGTTCTTGAGTAACAGCCATCATCGGGCTGCGAATGCGACTAGGCGACAACTCGCGAAGCCAATGCAATCAAAACTCATCTTCGAAGATGAAGAAGCGGAGCCTCGTGAGTTCGATCCCGATCGAGAACCACTTGATGAGCAACGAGCCTTCGAGCTTTATGACGAGATGATCGAGAAGACCGATGTCCTAATTGATCTCGCTGGAGAGATCTTTGGTTCGATCCCGTTCTCGGCAGAAACGATTCGCGAGCACGGACTGCGGCGCGAAGAGATCACAATCTGCGGTCACACCGGTTGCTTCATTCAGGACCTGTCTCTTATACACATCTCCGAGCCCACGAGACGTAGAG
>OMIV01000091.1 GCA_900299185.1 Planctomycetaceae bacterium | reverse complement strand
CCGGCCGCGAATAATTCGCCGCTCGATGTTTTTCAGCACGGGTGTCGGAGTGCCCTTTTTTGCAGTGAGCAATCCATTACTGTCTCCGCGAAGTACCATTGCTCAAGCAAATGGTATGCGTTTCTGAATGCGACGGGCCTTAAGAAGCTGCGCAGCCTCGCATCACGTGTGAAGGAAGAAAACATGCCAGACGGATTCGTGTCATTGGACATCGTTAGTCAGTCGCTGAGATTCGCCGAGTTCGCTTCTACGGCTTACAAGAATGGCGAGATTCGCAAGATCGAGGGCTTCGAGAAAGCAGACAGCGAAGAGCGACTGAATGACGACGCCAGTGGCACTCAAGGCCGCATGTTCTTGTGGAACAATGACTTGATCATCGCGTTCCGAGGAACGGAGTTCACCGTCGAGGACCTCAAGACGGATTGCGAGAACGGGCACATCAAGAACCTGCACGGCGCTGGGACGCTGCATGCCGGATTTCAAGCGGCAGCGGATGCAGTCTTTGGAAAAGTTAAGAGCTATATCAAGAACCACGAGCCGGAGTCGGGAGAACCCGAGCAGCGGATCTACCTTTGTGGTCACAGTCTCGGCGGAGCACTGGCAACGATCATTGCGTATTGGCTCGCGAAGGCGGGCACGAAGATCAGTGGTGTCTTCACGTATGGCGCGCCACGCGTTGGCGATTCCGTGATGGTTGCCGACTATCGTGTTTTGGGACTCGATCAAAAGACGACGATGTGGGTTGCATCCAATGACCCCGTGCCTCGAGTTATGCCTTTTGCCTTCGAATACGCGCACGTCGTCACGACGCAATTCAGTTTGAAGGACGGTGCTGAAGGCAGAGCCAATCTCGACATGGCTGCAGCTTCTGAGCTTGAAGCAAGCTGGCTGGCCAGTTTGCCGGAGGTCGGTCGCTTCATCGCCTTTTGTGAGCAGTTTTTCAAAGAGTTCCAACGGCTCGACCCCAAGGAGCACGGAATTGATAAGTCGTATGTGGTGCAACTCAAAATGGTGAAAGAAAGCCTGACTCCCAAGAGCCCCAAAGAAAGTCCACCGGCAAAGAAATGAGGGCCATTCGCCAACTATGTCGGAGGCAGCAAGTGGCAAAACGCTAGCGGCAGATTCCGACCAGATTCGCACCTGCGTTTCACGCCTTCGGCTCGTCCTCAAGGGGTGCCTCGGAGATTGCCTCAACAGCTCGATTTAGAACAACGCTGGGGCGGGTAAGAGCAAGGCGTGATGTTCGAAGAGCACCGCTCGTCCGTGCTCGCTGATCAGTGGCGTGAAGAACAAGACGAAGACGTAGACGGCCAACAGCGGCGCTAACAAGGCTCGCACCATCCATCGCCAACCGAACCACGGCCAGTCTTGTCGCTTGAGTGCTCGATGCATGGCCCAGCCCGTGACGACTTTGGCCGGATAGATACTCACGATGAAGATCAACGTGATGAACCACCGCGCGTCCTGAGGCAGTAAGTAGACCTTGGAAAGAATCAGTGGGAACGACAGCGCATACGTCAGCACGATGGCCACCAACCACGCGATGGGAGCAAAGCAGAACAACTGCCGAATGGCCGAGAGTTGAAACATCGTCTTCCAACGTCCCGTCATAGCGAACCGCGCTTGCAAGAACGGCACCCAACACAGCACGAACAGCAGCAGGACTCCGCCGATCACCGACAAGATGAACGTGGCGGGCTGCTCGGGATTGCCCGCCGCCAACAGCGCGGACGGAATCAGCAGCCACACCAACGCTCCAAAGAAGCCGCGCACTCCCAGCAAGAAGTGGTGCTTGAGTCGCAGTCGTTGCACGACGTCTTGAATGCCTGCCGTGGCGATCGCCCAATAGTCGCCTTGTCGCCAGCGCTGCAGCAGCCATCTGACGTTCTTAATGGGCCGGAAGAAACACGACAGACTCCCGCCGCGAGCCAACGCCAAACAGATATGCGTCCCGACCAAGAACGCGGCCAGAGGTACGAAAAATTCCAGTCGACGACTGGCTGCGCCTTGTGGGTCGAGCCAATACGCGTCGTTCCTCAACAGCCCCAGGTACCTTAGCGGGATCAGCCACAGCCAAATGCCGAGCGCGATTGAACCCAGGCGGGGAGCGACATCCAGCAGCAAGAACGCATTGCGTAACTTGCCCGTGCGAGCGACTCGCGCTTCGACTTCCAGCAGATAACCAAACGCCAAGAAGTTCACGATCGGAATGGCTGCGATCAAAGCCAGCATCACGATCAAACTGCCGATGCCAAACAACGCTCGCACAATCCAGCCCAAGGCCGCGAACGGTCGACGCAGCGGATGAGGAAACTCAGGCAACCGATAGCTGGTGACGTCCACTCCCGCGCGTTCCGCGATCATCTCGGGCGAGGCTTCTTCGAACGTCTCCTGCGGCTCGGCGTTCACGACTTCAGCCAGAGGGATGTCGGTCTCGGCAGTTTCAGTGGGGAGCACAATCAGAATCCTGATGTTCGCAGCGGGACGATGAGCAACGGTGCCGAGTTCCATTCGTGTTCGAGCCCGCAGGCCGCTCATTGCTGAAGCAATGAGAACGCAGGTCGAACTTCGGACTCGCGACAGCATTGCAACGAGAACTCGGCACGACGACTACTCGGCAAGAGGCGGCAGAGTTTCAGCGAGCGCCGACTTTGTAACGCAAATCACAGCTCAGGCGTTTCCGACCGAAGTCCAGAATTCATGTGGGGCACGTTTTCAATGTGCCTGAATTCGACTGATTCCAGCACGTTGAAAACGTGCTCCACGAGGTCCGTTGCAAATGACAGCTCTGCAACTGACGAACGTTGCTGACATCTGAGCGGCGATGACTCTTCGTCGGCTTGCCGATCAACGCATGGTCCATGACGATTCGGCCCACGTTCGTCGACAGGATCAACAACCAGGAGCAATCGCCATGAGTGACGGAGTCGGGGCCGAAGTTGAAGACACATACGCCGAAGGATTTCGGAGCATTTATGCGGAAGTGTTGATCACGGCTCGCGATCGCAAGTGGCTCGATCATGCCGTCAACAAAGCGACCGGCAATGCTTGCAGCACGATCTTGTGCGACTGCGAAGCCGGGCTTGATCGCTATGTCGGTCCGGGTGGCGATGAGTCCTTTGCGACACCCGATGGACGTCCCGGTGCGATCGTCCAATTTCATATGCCGCAATTCCGCAAAGATCGCTTGGTCGCACTCGAACGAGCCCTGTTGGTTCGCATCAGCCAGAACGTGCTGACCTGTCCGACGACTCGTTGCTTCAACCTGATTGACTCGCCGGAGTACTTCAAACTCGGCAAGAAGATCGCGTACTTCGGCGACGGTCATCAGGAGCGACAGACGCGCTTCGGTCGCAAGGTTTGGGTCATCCCAACAATGGGCGGCGACTTCGTGGTTGATCGTCGCTTTGGTTTCGCGAGCGGCGTGATGGGCGGCAATTTGTGGTTCATGGGAGCGACCGAAGAGGCGGCGATTGAAGCTGCCGAGCGAGCTGCTGCGGCCGTGTGGCAATCCGGACCGGACACCATTTTGACGTTCCCCGGCGGAGTGGCTTCGAGCGCCTCGAAGGCCGGCAGCAAGTACAAGTTTCTCATCGCTAGTACCTATGCCGAGTACTGCCCAACGCTCCGCGAAAAGCTCGGTGATAAGAGCCGCTTACCTGCAGGTGTTGCGTCGGTGATGGAGATCGTCGTCAACGGCAAGAACATCGCCGCGATATCGGCGGCGACTCAAGCTGCGATCAAAGCCGCCGCTCCCACACCGGGGCTGCTCAAGATCACTGCTGGTAACTACGGCGGACGACTCGGCAAGAGTTTCATTTGGCTCAAGCCCGAATTGCATGCGACATAAATTTTGGTCGCTCGTACCTAGCCGTCGGACAGATCCAGTCGAATGACGGGTTCGGAATCACTCGGCTCACGCTGAGGCTTCTTCGATCGTCGTGGCGGGAGTAAGTCGTCCTCGTTGAGTTCTAGGACAACGTCATCGTCATCAGGCGCACTCTTGGCTGGTTTCTTCTTGGCCGATCGCGGCGCGGGTTCGGCGTCTTCTTCCAGCAGTCCCGATAGAGAGGCGACATCGATATCAAGATCGGGGAGCGGTAGCTCGTCTTCGGATTTGATGGGCCGTGCGGGGCGCATGATCGAAGGTTCGACCACGAAACTGTCGCTCTGATCGGGAATTGCCACCAGCTTGTCTTTGCTTACCGCTGGTGACTTCCGCTTGGGAGCGGGGTCTCGCGTTTCTCGTTCGTCGAACGCAGGTGCTTTGAGGATGTGCTCTTTGCTGTCTTCGTCAGGCTCGGGAGCACGCTTCTTCTTGACGGGCGGATCGGGCTCGTCGTCGCCGGAGACCAACTCATACTTCAAGTCTGCGAAGGTGATCTCGTCGCCGACTCGCATGCGAGCTTCTCGTTCCACGCGATGGCCGTTGACCCAAACTCCGTTGGTGCTGCCGAGATCGCGGACGAAGACCTTCTTACCCACGCAGGCCAGCAAACAATGCACACGCGAAACTTTGCGGCTGTCGGTCAGGATCGCGTCGCAGTCCGGGTTCCGGCCCACCAGCACGACGGGTTTGTCGAGCTTGATCGCCTTGCCGTAATCGACGGGAACGAGACGCAGGGACATGACAGCGCCGAGTGATGAAGAAGTGACGCGAGCTTGGTTGTCCTTCGCTCCGCGAAAGAACGTGCAACCGAAATGAAGCCAGAGATGGGCTACCCCAGACTCTACCCGATGTCTGCCGAGTCGAAAGTTACCTTCTGAGTTGCTGGCTGATTTCTGCGGACCTGCGCGGCAAAGTTATCACCGCGTTCGCGAGTTGCCTCGTTGGACCCGCTACGATGCATGCGGCTGGCACAATTCGGCGAATCGATATCGCCTGCCGAATCCTTACTACATGGCCTCTTCAGCATGTCCGACAACGAAGCCAACGACGCCGCTTACATTCGCAAGACGCGCACGCTGCGACTGCCTCTGACACTCAGCATCATCCTTATGACGCTGAACGTCGCTCTGATGATTTGCTGGATCGTGTTGCTCGTGCAGATCCGCTCGTGGGGAGCCCTGACGGTCGGAACTGTGATCTTCGCTCTGATTCTGGTCGGGCTGTCGGTGTACCTCGTGGTGACGATCAAAGAAGTGCGGCTCAATCAGCGGCAGGCCAACTTTGTCGACAGCGTGACCCACGAATTGAAGACGCCTATTGCCGCGCTGCGGCTGTATCTCGAAACACTGCAGATGCGAAAGCTCGACGATCAGCAGCGAGCCGGCTGTTACGAAGTGATGGGTCATGAGCTGCAGCGGCTCGATCATCTCATCAATCAGTTGTTGGAAGTGGCTCGACTGGATGCTCTCGGGCAGCAGTTCTCTCCCGAAGATATCTCGCTGGAAGAATTGCTACGTCAGTGTGCTGAGTCCGCATGTCGGCATCACAAGAAGGAAGTCGCCGAGGTGATGACCTTCAACATTGAACCAATCTTGGTTCACGCTCGCCGCGTCGTTCTGGAGATGATCTTCGGCAATCTGCTCGACAACGCCGTGAAGTACTCGGGCGACATACCGAAGGTGGAAGTCCGAGCCTTTGTGAGCGGTCGTAATCGAGTCTTCGTGCTTGTGATCGACAATGGTGCTGGCGTCCCGTCCGACATTCGCAAGCAGATCTTCAAGATGTTTTATCGCGGCGGGAACGAACTGGAGCGCGCAAGCAGAAGGGCACGGGCTTGGGGCTCTATATCTCGCGAACGCTGGCTCATATTTTGAAGGGCAACATCACGGTGCAAGATCGGCTGGACGGTCAGCCGGGCAGTGTCTTTGAAGTGGAACTGCCCGGGCGGCCGCTGCAATGAATCGCAAGCCTGTTGTCGCTAAGCAAAGCTCTTTGTTCCCCTCGCCCCTATGGGGAGAAGGGTTAGGGGTGAGGGGCGATAACAAACCGAGCGTCGCTTAATTTGTCCCTCTCGCAACCGTGGCGCGAAGGATCGAAAATGTGAAACGCTCATCCTCAGCCTGAAGCCGAGCATCGTTATGGTTCGCAGCAATCAGAGCGCATCAGTGTGAGATGTCGGTCAGTGCAAAGCAGCCGGTGTAGGAGTTCGATCGGAGACCTCAATGAAGATCTTGGTCGTCGAAGATGAAGACGCTTTGGCCAAAGGTTTGAAGTTCAACTTCGAACTGGAAGGCTATGAAGTCGCGCTCGCAGGAGATGGCGTCACTGCTGTGAGAATGTTTGAAGCTGCGGAGCCGTCCTTCGAGTTGATCGTCTTGGATCTGATGTTGCCGGGCATGAGCGGCTATGAAGTCTGCAAGCAGATTCGGCAGCGAGATCCGCGCGTCTCGATCTTGGTCTTGAGTGCTCGAACTCTGAGTGAAGATCGCGCGATGGCGTTTGACTGCGGTACGGATCAGTACCTCTCGAAGCCGTTCGCGTTGCCCGAATTGTTGTCGCGGATTCGCAACATCGAAGAGCGACGGCGGATGTTGTTTGGTGGTGCCGAGCCGGCGTCGCCTGAAACGTCGCGAGAACTGCGGATCGGCAAAGACGTCGTCGTGAACTTCGACCGCTTTGAGCTGCACGTGAAGGACGCCATTCAGACGCTGACGACGATGGAGACTCAACTGCTGCGTTACTTCGCTCAGCATGAGGATCGAGTGCTCTCGCGTGCTCAACTGATGCAAGACGTATGGGGTGACTCGTCGACCTTTGGTTCTCGCACGATCGACAACTTCGTGATGCGTCTGCGTCGTTTGATCGAACCCGATCCCGCGAACCCTCGACACTTCCTGTCAGTGCGAGGCACCGGCTATCGCTTTGTTTCGAACCCCGCTGAGCCAACAGAACCGCCGGCTTGATGTCGGCTCTTGCTGCGGTGCTCATTGTCACCGGCGTGTCGATGCTGCTGGCGGCTTTGGTTCAGATCGCTGATCGCACTGATGCAGAACTTGCGTGGGGCGCGTTTCCAACGTGCCTGCCTTTGATTTAATCGAGCACGTTTGAAACGTGCTCGACGAGTTGTGCCAGAACCCTCTGTGATGGTTGCTTTGCGACGTGACGAATTACTCGTCGTCTCCGAGTGCTCCACTAAGTCCCGACAGGCGTTTGACGACCATCGTGGCATACGAGCCGCGAGGCAAATCGAAGCTCAATGAGAACTTCTGACGGCGCGGATACAGCTCGTCGTCGTTGGCCGAGGCTTGCAAATTGCCGACTCTGAAAAGTGCTGCGCGTTGTCCTTTGGAGAAGAAGCTGTCGCGCGGGTACTTCACTCGCAACTCGCGCTGTTCCAGTCCCTCTTCAGCGAGCACGTTGTTGAGCATGTCGGCCAGCGGACCTTCTTCCAACTTTTGACGCGCAGATGGCAGCGGCAATTGCGTATTGGCGAGTTGTGATGTTTCGTCGTTCGTCAATCCGCTGACAAACACACACTGGGACCGCTGGTTAGAGAGAAGGTCTGCAAGCGGTCGGCGGCAAACTGTTGACGCAGGTAAGCCGTTAGGAACCGGTTCCAGAGTGCGCTTTGAAAGGCCGAGAGATACAGCCCTCGCAAGTCGCAATTCAGACATCCGAACGCGGACCGAAAGTCGGGTTCTTTTTGCACGGCTTCTTTGTCGGCCAAGTTAGTGACAATGCTGCGGCGGTGCGATCGTTCGAGGAGTTCTTTGCATTCGACCCACTTGCCCCAATGGTCGCGCAAGATTTGCTTTTGACGTTTGTCGTTCGAACGATCATCGGGATGAGGATCAGCCAGCGCGAGCCACAACGCGCGTTCGTAGTTGCCTTGGCACCAGGCTTTGCCGATCCACTCGCCCGAGAAACCCATTGAGCCGAAGCGCTGGTCATCAAAGTAATTGGGCAGGCCGTGGCCTTGGAGATCTTCGACGGCGCGCTGCGCTGTGGCGATCTCGATGCCGGTCATGTCGCGCATCACGATGGTGAATCGATTGCCGGCAATGTGCGTGGCGTTGAACTCGTCAGCGGCTTGACCGAGATACGTCACTTCCAGCGACCGCTGTTCTAAGTTCTTGCGCGGTCCGTTGTAGATCGTGAAGTACTGCGTCGTGATGGCGTGCTTGTCTTTCAGTCCGCCGTAACTGAATCGCTTGCGTGGAACTTGCCATCGCTCGACCACCGACGCGATCGCTTCAGGAGTACCGATCGAACGCTTCCGCAGCCGATAAACCGCATGAGGCCCCCCACTGATGGCGAATTGCGGCAGTTCTTCAACGATGAAATCTTCCGGCTGACACTTGAGCTTCAAGGGGGGCGGCTCCCGAATGAGAGAGGTGGGCTGATGAGCGACCGGTCGCGCTTCGGTGCGACCGAGTCAGCACACGGAGTTGATCAGCCACTGACTTGAATCTTGCGAGGCTGAGCTTTGGGAGCATGCGGTAAGAAGACTTCCAGCACTCCATTGGTCAGCTTGGCCGAGATGCGTTCGTGGTCCACGTTGTCGCTCAGGATGAACGATCTCAAGAAGTCGCCTTCGTGATATTCCTGATGGAGCAACCGAGCTTCGGGCGGCAACACGGTTTCGACGCGACCGAACAACGTCAGCTTGTTGTTCTGGACCTGCAGTTCGAGTGTGTCGAGCGTTACACCCGGCAGGTCTGCTCGCAGCATCAACCCGTCCGGCATTTCGAAGATGTCGATCTGCGGATTGAAGACATACCGCTCTAAGGGCTGCGGTTGTTGCGGCTGCGGAATTGCAGCCACGGGGACCGGCACTGATTGCGGTGTCTCGGTCATCGTGCGAGTGAGTTCGTTGGACATGATGTCGCTCGGTTCGGTGTCGCCGTTCGCTCGGCGTTGAGTATGTGGGACGCTTGGAGTAATCGAAGGGCTCGTGGCTGCTGGCCTCACCACGCCCTTTTCGATGGTCAGGGCGTGCCACCCAAACCATCACTAGTGCCGAGGCCGGGAAGTTATTTCCCAAGAATCCTTAGGCCCCGGCAATCGGGATCTGTCGAGGTACTTCTTCCGGGGCTTTGGGGAGATGGATCTTCAAGACGCCGTTGGTGAGTTCTGCTCGGACTTCGTCTTCGATCACTCGGTCAGGTACGGACAACGATCGCTGCCAGTTGCCGTGCGGACGTTCCTGTCGGCGATAGCGGTGATCTTGAGAGTGCTCGGGTTCTTGCCGACTGCCTCGAATGGTCAGCACTCCACCAGCGACGCTGAGGTCGAGATCTTCCGGCTTTACTCCGGGCAATTCGGCGGTCAGCAGGTATTGCTGCGGCAGGTCGTAAAGATTGACCGCCGGGTACTGGCGACCAAACCTCAACCCCTGAAACGATAGGTTCACGCTCTTCAGCAAACGATCGACCTCGCGTTCCAGGTCTCCGAACGCGTCCCAATGATGTCCCCAACGAAACACTGCCATGATGTGACTCCGGCGGTTTGAACGTTGCGGCACGCTGCCGCTAAGTGCTGCGAATGAATTGGTTCGCCAGCGGTTGGTCAGGCAGCCGCGGCGAAAAGATCAAAGCTTCGGCAAGCCCCGGCAGCAAACATCGTTCCTGCCTGCCGAGACGGCAGGGGCTCGTTGCCGAGTGCTCGCAATGCTCGAAAAACGTAGAGACTACGACGCTTCGGGGACCAGTCATTGCCTGCTCTCCTTTTGCGTGCTGCCAACCTGGCAGCGCGGTCGAGCGAACTTTCGAAGCCTCAACACTATGCTGCCGCCTCGTGGTTTGAGTCCGGTCCTTGCCATCCCTCTTTCATTTCCATCACGAGAAAAACAGATGTCGCAGAAGCTCAAAGTCATCGTTCACGGTGCCGCTGGCCGCATGGGGCAACGCATTACCGCCGTCACTCATGCCGATCCCGGCACGTTTGTTTTCGGAGCCGTTGATTCTCCCGCTTGCCCGCGATTGGGGCAGGATGCGGGTGAGATCGCTGGCGTCGGCAAGCTCGGTGTGGCGATCTCGTCGGACTTCCCGGCCGAGAAGGGCGACGTGGTGATCGACTTCTCAATGCCCGAAGCCGTGCCTGAGGTGGCTCGTCGTTGTGCTGAACGCGGCATCGCTCTGGTTTGTGCGACGACCGGTTTGCATCCCGAACACAAGGCCGCGCTCGATGAGGCTGCGAAGAAGATTCCGATGCTGTGGTCTCCCAGCATGAGCATGGCTGTCAATCTGACGATGAAGCTCGTGCGCGAAGCAGCTCGTGCGCTCAAGGGACTATCGAGCGGCGTTGATGTCGAAATTCTCGAACGTCATCACCGCTTCAAAGAGGACGCTCCGAGCGGCACGGCTTTGAAGTTCGGCGAGATCGTCGCGGAAGAGATGGGGCAGACTGAGCACATTCATGGACGCTCGGGTCGACCGGGAGCACGGCCACGGAACGAGATCGGGTATCACGCCATCCGCACCGGCGACAACGTCGGCGAGCACACCATCGTCTTCGGCATGATGGGCGAGACAATCGACCTCACGGTGAAAGGTCACTCGCGAGACAGCTACGCCTACGGTGCTGTGGCTGCAGCCAAGTTCCTCGCCGGTAAGCCCGCTGGTCGATACTCAATGAACGATGTGCTGGGGTTCTAAGAGATCGGCCGCAATAACTTCCCGACTTGGGTAGCCCGCTTATGAGTACTAGAAGGGCGCGTGCTCGCTTATCGCGACCGCGCCCTTCACGTTAGTAAGAGCGAGCCACCCAAACGAACTTGAGAAGTCTTCACAGCCCCGATCCCTAGCCACCAAAGTGGAAGCCGCTGACACGCATCACGGTGAGCATGCAGACGACCGCTTGCAGTGCGAGCAGGCTAAGCCACGTTCGATCGGTCAGTACGTTGTTGCCGTTTAGCGACTTCGAGTCGACGGCCGCTGGCAACAACCAAACGGCGAGCGGCATCAACGGGATCCAGAGTCGCGCGGCTTCGCCAGAGTTCTTGCCGCTCAACCAGAGGATGCCCCACACACCGACGACGGCGAGCAAGCTCGCGCGACGCGAGACATCAACGCGGTCGCCGCTCGTTCGCAAGCTCTTCAATACGGCGATCCCAATCAACATCGCCAGTGGCACTCCCAGCGCGAACGCGAGTTCGATGGCATTCACCGGCAGCCACTTCCACATCGTCCGCGGGTATTGGCTATAGAAGGCCGCGTGGTTGCGGATGTTCCAACGCCACACGGCCAACAGATTGATTTCGAGCACCATGGCTGCCAGCACGATGCCGGTCGCGATCGCTGCTCCGCCACCGATGCAGGCCGGTGCCGCGCGTTTCACGATATCTCGCCAAGTTCGAGACAGGCTTGCTTGATGGCTATCGTCGCTACGGTCGAGACGCCATGAAAACACTGCCGCTATGAACGCGATCAAACCAATCGGCAGGAACACCAAGCTCAGGCATAACCCCAACAGTCCGCAGCCTCCGGCGATGACTCCCCAGCCGAATGCTGACGCTGAACCGCGAGCATGAACCGCTCGCAACCAACTCCACAGGAACGTCATCACCAAGCCGACAAACAGCACGTCGTCTTTCGGCAGGAACATGGAGACCGCGGGGATCAGCGGCCAAAAGCAGATCACTTTCCAAGCGGTCTCGCGCGATTCGCACTGACGAGCGATCGCAAACAGCGGGACCAACACCCAACACACCGACGCATGGGCGAGCAATGCACCTAACCATAAGACGGCTCGATCATCGTCCGTCAAACTGCGACTCGGTTTGAGATTGTCATCGATGACATCCAGCCCATCACGCACTGATTGCGGTTGCGACCATAGTAAGAATTGCTTCACCGCCGGCGCTCCACGTGTGAGCGAGATCAAGCCTCGATAGAGCACGAATAAGCCTGGCGGGTGAGTGCCCACATGCAGCACGTCGCCGCCGGACATCAGCTTTTCGTAATTGTGCAGGAACGAGGCCGTGTCAGAGATCTCGTAACGAGCTTTGTGGAAGTAGCCGGTCATGGCCGGGTAGTAGAGCACCCACGGAGCCTTCGTCAGTCGATAGCCTTCGGGTGGAGTTTCTTGCACAGCGATCAGCCAACTGCCTGCCGAGATCGCTAATGCCAAGAGCCAAGTCCCAACCTGCCAGCGCTTCGCACGATCGATGTACCTCAAACCAAACCACGCAATCGCGAGATAGATCGCCGCCATAACAAGGGCTTGGAAGACGCCCAGCACGCTCACGATCAGAGCATCGTCGCCATCGTGTCGGATGCGGTTCCACGTCCATTCGCCGGGCACGCCCAACGGAATCTCGGTCAGCCATAACAAGCCGACCGAAACAGCCGCCGCACCCGCAATGAAACCGATCCGCACTCGCATGTTGCCTCTTTCGAATCGCCAGTAAATCACATCGTCACGAAGGCCAGCGTAAGCCCAACAGCTTGCTCAATACGGCCAATTGCCACTCAATAGCTCGATGCACTGCAGCAAAGCTACGCCGAATACTGGCAGAAGCGTTACCGCCCGGTTATCTCGCAGCCCAACTCTTCGACATTCCCCCTCACTGCCTACCTCAAAGGTCTCTTAATGATTCGACTCGCTTCGTTGTTGCTTGGCGTTTTTGCTTGTTGGCAGTCGGTCGCGGTAACTGCGGCCGACAACAAGCAACCGAACATCGTGGTCTTCTTGGCCGACGATTTGGGTTACGGAGATCTCGGCTGTTATGGGCATCCGCTCATTCAGACGCCGAACCTCGATGCCTTCGCTCAGCAAGGCACCCGACTCACTCAATGCTACGCCGCTTGTGCGGTTTGCAGTCCGTCGCGTTCCGCGATCCTGACGGGACGCACGCCGTATCGAAACGGAGTCTTCACCTGGATTCCTGAAGGCCGCGAGATTCATCTCCGTTCCAGCGAGATCGCGTTGCCCAAGCTCTTGAAGGCCAAGGGGTATGCGACGTGCCACGTTGGCAAATGGCATTTGAATGGCCACTTCAACAAGCCCACTCAGCCGCAGCCCAACGACCACGGTTATGACTGGTGGTTGGCGACTCAGAACAATGCGGCACCCAGTCACGAGCAGCCCACGAACTTTGTGCGGAATGGCGAGCCCATCGGAAAGATCGATGACTTCTCGGCACCGTTCATCGTCAAAGAAGCGGTCACGTGGCTGAAGGAAAAGCGAGACCCAGCCAAGCCCTTCATGTTGGCGGTTTGGACTCATGAGCCTCATTACCCAATCAAGTCGGCTCCAGAGTTCCAAGCCAAGTACCCGAACCTGACCGACAAAGTGCAACGCGAACATCACGCCAATGTCACTCAGCTCGATCATGCTTTCGGCCAGCTCATGCGAGCCTTGGATGATCTCAAGCTAAGCGACAACACCTTCGTCGTGTTTACTTCGGACAACGGTCCCGAAGGAGATGGCATCAAGGGAGCAGGCCGAGGTTCGACGGGCGGGCTGCGGGGTCGTAAGCGAGCGGTCTATGAGGGTGGCATTCGAGTGCCTGGCATTGTGAGGTGGCCTGGTCATGTCAAAGCCGGAGCTACTTCAGACGTTCCGGTGATTGGCTCGGATATTTTTGTCACCGCCGCCACCATCGCTGGTGCCGAGTTGCCGAAGGATCGAGTGCTCGACGGGGGCAACTTGTTGTCGGCGTTGCAAAGTAAGCCCGTTGAAAGAACGCGACCGTTGTATTGGCGCTGTGTCATCGCTCCTGAGCCGTTTAAGACCGCGATGCGCATCAACGACTGGAAGATTCTGGCCGACGAGAAGCTCACCAAGTTCGAGCTTTACAACATCGCCAAGGATCCGCAGGAGAAGCAGGAACTCAGTCAGACCGAGCCTGCCAAGCTGACCGAAATGAAGGCCGAACTACTGAAGCTCAACACGGAAATCGAAGCCGAAGGACCGGACTGGTGGAAGTCTCGCGACAACGGTGGCTCCAATAAGGACGCCAAGGGCAAAGGCGGAGATCAGTAGCTCTTGGCCTTGGCTCAAACGGTGTGAGTTGGTCGTAGTCGCAGTGCTTGGCTTGGTTGCCTTGTCGCTACAGACGAGGCATGACGCCCGCTACGACCAACAACACTCCTCCCACCACGGCGATCGCCAAAGCATTACGTCGTCGATCGAAATGCTGGCCTCCAAGCGACTCATCAAACACCAGCGGACTGAGTAAGCCAATCGTCCGCACGGTGCTTGCTACGAGACACGTCGCCGCAATCACTAAGCCCAGCACAATTGCCGGATGCGGCATCAAGCCCGCGTGTTCGATGACTGCTCGACCGGGTGTTAGCACTCCCATAATCAACGTGAAGCAGCTCCAAAACTGCGGCAGCGGCGGCATCAATGTCAGCGACAATCCGCCGATCAATAAGCACCAAGTCGCGACGGGATGGTGCTGCTTAAGCCCAGTCAGTTGATCGAAGAAATCGAGGCGCTGGTTGGTTTTGCACAACGATTGTTCGACTCCCAGCAGCACCAACATCGCCAATGACGATCCGCACCAACTGATGCTGATCCAGTCAAAGCCACCCTGCCAAAAGTCGACGCCACCGGCGGGCTTGACGATCTCGGCTGCGACGGCGAGCCAGCATAGTCCGCTTTGCAACAACATCAGTCGCGCGACGTAACTTCGCAGCGAACACGATTGCCACAGGCTGATGGTTCCATGCACCAGACTTAGAACGCCCAAGGCTACTGCGACGGCAGCGATGGTCGATTCCAATCCCGAATAAGTCGCCTGCACGATCCGCCACACGACGGTCAGCCCCAAAAGCCTCGTCATTGTGAGCCACCAACCAGCGATCGCTCCGGGCCACAGTCTCAACATCTCGAAAGCTGCGAGGTGCAACGGTGACGTGAATGTGGACAGTCCCGTTCCCACCAAAATCAGAACCACCGCCGCTCGTACTATTAGAACTCGATGAGGCACCCCGCCGAAGGAATGTGTCGGCTGTAAGATTGGTTGCAGTGCCGCCGAGATTTCAGTCAAGTCCCATCGGCCTGAAACTACGACGAGCAACAGCAAGCCCAAAGTTCCGCAAACACCACTCGCGATTACGGCGGCTTGACAACGTTTCCAGAGAACAGGCGGGGCTGCTTCAGCGTGATCGATGATCAAGGGAGCCGGATCGGGAATCAGACGAGCCAACATGGCCGTCACGACAAGATGTCCGGCCCAGCACAACCACAAGAGAGCGACGTTCCACACCACGCTGGCAGTGCCCGTCAAGACTGTGATGGCCAGCAACCCGCCATAGAACAAACCAAACTGATTCGATGCCGTCGATGTCGATGTTGGCGAACGCTCAACGTCGAACTTCCAACACCACACCAGCCAGCTCCATCCCATCGCAAACGCCAGCAGAGTTTCAATCAGCATGCCGGACATACGGACCTCGCTGGGCAGAGTTAATGAAGTCGATTGCGAATGTTCGTCAAAGGGATGCTCGCCGCAGGCTGAGCACGACCCGTGCAACACCTACAACCGAAACGAGGCGCTAGGTCTTCCTGACAATTCAGTCTTTCCAAACAGTCACACCTCCGAAATGTGACATACTTTGCCGTCTGCTCGAATGCGAGCAGTTCAAAGCATTGAACTCAGAGAGGGCATCATGCGCAAGTTGGTATTTGGAATGTTGGCTGCGGTTGGAGCTTTGGCGATTGAATCATCTGCAAGCGCCGCCGAGCGTCAGTTCTTGATCTTCGTTTGGGACGACGGTCGTCCAACCTACACACAGCAGTACGAAGCCGCTCCCGTGCAGCAGGTTCCTCAGAGCAACCAGTACTACCAGCAACAACAGCCCAACGTATTCCAGCAACTCATCGAACTTGAGAACCGTAAAAACGCTTGGCTGCGTCGGACATTCTTGGGACGCAACTAAAGCGACCTCTGCCCGTTGATGGCATCGGTAGCCACGCTCATCGGGACGTGGCTACGAACTAAGCGATGACTCCGGTCTCGGGGCTCGACGCCGTCGCATACAGCTTCTTGGGAATGCGACCGGCCAAGTACGACATCCGTCCGGCCTGGCATGCCAGCTTCATGGCTACGGACATCGTCAGCGGATCGCGAGCACTTGCGATCGCCGTATTGAGCAGCACGCCATCGCATCCCAACTCCATGGCTTCGGCTACATCGCTCGCCGCGCCCACGCCAGCGTCAATGATCACCGGATAATCGGGATCGTTCTCTTTGAGATACTCCAGGCAGATCCTGATGTTGTTGGGATTGAGCACGCCTTGCCCGCTGCCGATCGGACTTCCGGCAGGCATGACCGACGTTGCTCCCGCGTTCTTAAGCCGCCGCGCCGTGATGGGATCGTCGGTTGTGTAACACAGCACTTGGAAGCCTTCTGCTACCAACTTCTCTGTGGCTTCCAACGTCGCAACGGGATCGGGAAGCAAAGTCTTCTTATCGCCCAAGACTTCGAGTTTGACCCAGTCCGCACCGGGGTTCTCTAGTCCGAGCAGGATCTCGCGACCAAGACGGGCGACTCGCACGGCGTCTTCGGCTGTAAAGCAGCCGGCTGTATTCGGCAGGATCGTGTAGCGCTTGAGATCGATGTAATCGAGGATGTTGCGACCAGCAGCATCAACCAACCGCTCGCGCCGCACTGCAACCGTAATGACTTCCGAGCCGCTCGCTTCGAGGCACTCTTGCATCAGTTCGAACGTTGAATACTTCCCCGTGCCCACAATGAGCCGAGACTGCAGGGTGTGATTACCGAGGACAAGAGCTTTATCGGACATCGTTGTTTTCACGTTTGTAGGAAGTCGAGACTCAGTCAGCCTGTGTAGAGCGACTTACAGATCGCCTAGACGCCATCAACCTTCGAGTCGCGGTTGATCGGTACGCCAATCATGTTGCCACTGAAAACCATGCGGTCGTTGACGTAACCTTGAAATGCAAACTCGGCTCGCCGCTTGACGCGAATCTCGACGACCTTGGCCATCAGTAAGAGTCGTTGCTTGGGCAAGACTGGCAGTCGAAAGCGAACGTCATTCATTCCGCCAAAGCCGAGAAAATCTCCAGCCAGCAGTTCGAACTTTCGCGCATAGAAACCTGCCAACTGAGCCGCGCATTCACACATCACAACACCCGGCATCAGAGGGAAGCCTGGCATGTGGCCCTGAATCCAAAACTCGTCTTCTGTCACATCCTTAAAGCCAATCAACCCATTCGCCTCACGGTCGATATGGACGATGCCCGTAAGCTGCTCCATCTCATGTCGCTGCGGGTTAATCTTGCGCATCTCGTTTATGTCGTAGAGTGGCTTATCGAAATTCAAATTGGGCTGACTGATGTCAAACAACGCTTCGGGGCGCATAGAAAAAATCTCCTAAGAAATAGACCGATGCCGCAGCTTAATGCCTGACTCGTGACGATCGAAGCCAACCGCGTTGATGCGATCAACATGATTCTCGACAGCCACGACAACGCACCGAGCTCGGAGCGTCAGCAATTCGTAAGGCAATCGCTCATGATGCCGCTTCCGCGTTCTTCATTCGAACACTCGTCTTCGTCATCCGTATCGGCCATTCGGCAAACTCAATCTGTTCCAACTCAGCGTTGCGGCGAGTTGATCACGATAGCGTTGGTGAGCTGATAGAACCGGCCTGGCTTTGCTTCGTCGGTGATCCTCAAGAGGCCCACAACATCGAACGCGCGATTATGGATGTAGTCAGTCGTAACGCCGTCTCTCAGAGTGACGTCAACGAGTTCGCTAATCATAGGGTTCTGCCGCCAACCTGTTGTGTAGACGTCTCGAGCGATGAGGAATTGAGTGAGCCCCTCGGCCATAAATGGAGGCTCCATGAATCCGCGAATGCGAATCCGGCGGCCATTCAATGCCTTGATCCAATCAGGCAATCTTGTCGCCGCCTCTTCTTCCGACTTCACATCGGGCACGAGCTTCTTAAGGTCTAAATCATCAAACCTCACGCGTACGGCATCTTCCGGCCCAACGACTTCAAACTCATGCGGCTCAAGCGGCGGCACAGCTTCGACATCAATCGCGACCAGTTGCTTTGTCAGTTGATCCACCGGCGGCGTCGACTCGGCTATCGGCGTTTTTGTCGCTGACGGCTCGTTATCTGGGATCTCTTTGAACTGAGACTAGTTCACGGACCACTGCCCGAAGTTGTCAGCCACAACAACCATCGTCCGCCCGTATCTTCCCGGCGGACGGACCAAGATCTTGGCGACGGCCGCACCTTTCTCACTCACTCGCAAGACCATGCTCGATTCAAACCGCACGCGGGCTGACTCAGCGTGCAACTCATTTGGAGCAAGGGTTCTTTGCGACCATTCCCATAGCCTCTCAGAAGAAGAGTCCGTCTCCAACTCCAGTGTCACATGAAGCAGCTCGCGCCCCGACTCGTTCACGACGACAATGTGGTTCGAAGGAGTCGTCGACCAATACACCGCGCCAAACATCACCACCGCGATAGCGATGAATGCAACGAGTCCCTTGAATCGAGTTTTGATCGATGTTGAAAAGCCTGTTGAACCTGACGCTGTCGGGGATGTGTTCGACATGGCTCTCCACCTTTGACTCTTAAGCGAACTCACTTGGGTTACCGTCTGCTACTGCTGCCGCAGCGTCAGCAGGTACGCGAACAGGTTGCGAAAATCTTCGGGGGTGAGTTGCTCGGCGACGTTGGCGGGCATCAAGGAGAGGCGCGAGGGCACCTTTTCGTCGATGTCAGCGAGCGGGACTGTTTGGGGCTTGCCCTGATTGTCGATGAGTTGCAGTTCTTGGCCTTCGCTCGGTTTTACGAGGCCCGAGATCACTTTGCCGGACTTCGTGACGACTGTTGTCACTCGGAAGGCGACGTCGACGTTGCGATTCGGAGCGAGCACGTCTTCGAGCAGGCGGTCGATACCTCGGTTGCCGATGCCGTCGAGGTTCGGGCCGACCATGGCTCCTTGTCCGGCGACTTGATGACAGATCGCGCAGTTCTTCTTGAAGAGAGCAGCTCCGAGTTCGGCTTTGCCCGGCGTCGCGGCGATGTCCGTTTTCTTACTCTTGATGAGTTCTTCGACCTTCACGTCTTCAGCCGGTAACGCCGAAACCAATGCGGCCAGGCGCTTTTGGAACTCGTCGTTCTTCACAACCGACAACTTTGTTTGCACTGACGGTCGAGTGAGCAGAGCCGGTTGCAGGCGTCCGTTCTCGGCAAGGGCGATGAGGTCCGTTGCTCCGGCAGTATCGCTCGCTAGTCGTTCGGCGATGCGGAGTTGCTCGGGAGTTGTCGCCACTTTCACGGAGTCGGTGACGGCATGTTCGAAGTTCTTAGCGTTCGGGTCGAGCAATGCGGCAATGCACTCGGCTTTCAACTTCGGAGTTGAACCGGCGATGCGAAAACCTTCGACGAGTGCACTCAACTTCGGCTGCGGCTGATTGGCGACGAGTGCGTCAGCAATCGCGATCGAAGTGTCTCGGTCGGTTGTGGCTTGCTGTAACAATTCGCGCAGGCCGGGAATCAACTCGCTCAAGCCGAACGCTCCGACGAGTTGTGCTCCGACTTTGCGATCGTCGGTCGTGCGATCGGGATTGAGGCCCTCGACCGAGAACCTTCCGACCGCGAGCCACGCGTACGCACTGCGCGTGTCGCCGTCGACGATCTCAACAATGACCTGCTTACCGGCGTGAGTGCCGGCATTCCATTCGGTCTTCTGAGCGGTGTCGTTGCGCGGCGGCATTGACTCGAAGAGCACTTCGTTCGACTTCGCATCTTTCACGCGAATGAAGGTCGTTTTCTTAATCGGTTGCCCCGGCTGACCGTAATGCCCTGCGACCCAATAGCTGAGCTTCTTCGGCAGCGCGAACGCCCCCGAGCGGTAGTAGCCCGTGCGTTGCTCACCGAGCGGCAGGCTTCCGAAGTAGAGAGCTTTTTGATTGTCGGCGGAGACTCGTTCTTGAATGACGAAGCAGTTGCCTTGATCGGCTTGCCCCTCGAACGGCGAGTACGACCAACTGATGACTTTGTTGTCCTCGCCCATCTTCAGCAGCGGCTTCGCGAGTACGAGAGCCCACTCACGCACGACGGATGGAATTTGAGTTCCACTTTGAGCAAGACCCTGCTTCACCGAATTGAGCAACTCGATCTGCAAGTTGCGGTCGTCTTCAAACCGCGTGCGGGCGACGTTGACGATCTCGCCGACGTTGTTGGCCGAAGCCTGACTCGCAGCGGCTTTGACGATCTCGACCAGCCGCGCCCGATCGTTCGTCGGCACCTTCGACAGATGCTTGATCAGGAACGATCCCGCTGCGGGCGTCTTAATCGCGAGCGCGAGTCCAGCGACGACTTGAGCTTCAGCGTCCGTCATCGGCTCGGTCGTCAGTTTGGCAAACGCGGCTTCGTTCTTGAGCGAGTTCCGCAACGCCATCTTCAGAGCATGCTGCAAATGCACGTCATCACCCGACGCCTTCGCCAGCGCCGACATCAGCGGCTTCACAGCAGCGGGGTCTTCAGTTTCTCCCAATGACAATGCAGCAGCACGCTTCACTTGCGGATGCGCGTCGTCGAGAAGTTTGGTGAGAGCGTTCTGAAGAGCTCCGACGTTGGGCCGCGTTCCAGCGATCCGGGCTGCGTGAGTTCTCACGAGCGGGCTGCTGTCGTTTGTTGACTTCAAGAGCACGTCATCGCTGAGAGCGCTCAGGCGATCGAGCACCCACATCGAGTGGGCTCGAACGTACTCGGACTTTGACGTCAGCCCCGATGTTGCGGCGGGGATAGCGCGCTCTCCGAAGTGATCGACGAGCCGATCTGCAATCAGCATCCGGCGGCTGAGGTTGTCGATGTCGAATTGCGCAACGAGCTGCTCAGGAGTGAGACTCGCCATCGCAAGCTTGCTTTGCGACGCGGTTGCCGGAGTAGCGACGGCATCTCTGCGATTCGCGTCGTGCTTGTAGGAGATCTTCCACACGCGACCTCGGAAGCGATCGCGGCCCGGATGCGGCAGCGGGACTTCGTAGTGGCCGATGATCTTGTTGTAGAAGTCGGCGACGTACATCGCTCCATCGGGGCCGAAGATGATGTCGACAGGACGGAACCATGAATCGCCCGCGATCAAAAAGTCGGGCTCTTCTTGAGCACGGATCGTCGAGCCCTTCTCGATGAGCGAGTTGCGATTGATGCGGCTCGTCATGACGTTTCCGCCGAACGTGTTGCCGCGATAGACCGCCGGGAAGGAATCACTATTACATTGGGCGATGCCCGCGATCGCCGTCGATCCGTGCAAGTGGTCCATCACATTGGGCACAAAGCCGAGCCCATCATGCGGCTTGCCAAAGCTCTCGTAATAGCCGCCGGGCAACAGCAGCGTGATCGGCTTCGTATGACAGTCGGCGGTCAGTTGATTTCCGAAGGGATCGAACGTCTGACCGAACGGATTGACTTGCCCGTGTGTGAAATGTTCCACACGCGAGCCATCCAACTTCATGCGAAACGTATTGCCCGAGTTCATCGTCACGACGTTGCCATCTCGGCCTTTGAGCGTCGTGTTGTTGTTGAAGCCGTGACACGCATAGAGCCAACCATCGTAGCCGCGTCGGAAGGCGTTGCACATGCCGTGGGTATCGCGGTCGAAGCCAATCGGGCCGTAGAGGATCTCGCGTTTGTCGCAGACTCCGTCGTTGTCGGTGTCGCGCAGGAACCAAATGTTGGGAATGCTGCAAACGACAACGCCGTCCTGATACGGATAAAGCCCGATCGGGATATTGAGCTTGTCTGCGAACGTCGTGCTCTTATCGAAGCGACCGTCGCCATCGGTGTCTTCGAAGATCTTGATGATGTCCTTGCCGACTTGATCGAGCGGTGCGGCATACGGGTATTCGAGCGACATCGAGACCCACAAACGGCCTCTCGTATCGAAGGCGAGATTCATCGGCTTTTGGATCTCGGGCTCTGCAGCGACAAGCGTTGCTTCAAAGCCATGCGGCAGCACGAACGTCTTGCGTTCGGCTTCGGGATCGAGAGCTTCGGTCGCACGGACTCCTTGAGCGAAGTCTGGCAAGCCCGGCAGATGTCGCGGCGTTGTTTGCTTCTGAGGCAGCAGCGCTGCGTACTTTTCTTCCGAGACGGTTTCCTTTTTGTGCACGAACAAGAACGTTCCGCGCTTGTTGCCAATAAGGATGTCTTTGAGCCCGTCGCCTGTCACATCTCCTACAGTCACTTGCGTGCCGACGCCGGATGTGTCGTCGATGAAGTGCGGGATGAACTCGACACCTTGCGGTCCGCGCACCGTCTGAAACCAGTAGAGCACCGGCAACTCCGAGACTCCCGGATCTCCCGCCGCATGCGCGTAGAACCGCTTGCCGGTGATGAGATCCTCAACGCCATCGCCATCGACATCGGCCAGTGCGAGCGCATGCATCTGCGAGATTGCGAGCCCATACGGATTGTCCTCGGGCTTCGCGGTCATGATCGAGTGCTCGACCCACGCGGTGCCATTGCCGCGATTCTCAAACCAACTGAGCCCGAAGCCATGTGGGTTCTGCGACGAGATCACATCGTTGTCGCCGTCTCCATCAAAGTCAGAGACGAGAATGTCTGCTCCTGCCGGACAAAACGTATGCGGGCGTTGTAAGAAGAGTTCCCCCGGCTTCGCGGTCTGTTCCCACCAACCGCTCGGGTCGAGGAAGTCGACTCGGCCATCTTTATTCACATCGCCGAGCCCTTGCCCATGACTGAAGGCTCCATACGGACCTTTGGGAGTGATCGGGGTAAAGGCCCACTCGTCATTGGGCTTCGTGGGATCGAACTGAGCGAACCCAAATTGCCCGCCGAGAATGCAAACCAGCTCGGGCCGCCCGTCGCCGTTGATGTCGGCGAAGTCAGGCGACTCGCCGCTCGCCTCTTTGACCGCGAGATGCTCGACCCACTTGCCGTCTTTCGAGCCGGGATTCTCAAACCACTTGGCCGCCGCACCGGGGAAGCCGACAACCAGAATGTCGGGCCGCTTGTCGCCATTGAAATCATGAGTCCAAGAAAAGAAGTGCTGCGAGTACCCGGTAATGGGATGCCGCGACCCGCTGACATACTCATGCCGCACTCTGAAGTCAGGCCCCTCATACCAAAGATTGCCCGACACGATGTCATTGTCGCCATCGCCATCAAGATCGGCGAAAGCCGCGCCCTCACTGCGAAACTCTTCGCTGAGCAACACTCGCTCGAAGCGGTGCCAAACTTTGTCGGCAGCGGAACTCGTTGATGCCAGAGCGGATGACAATGCAATGGCTGCGAAACAACTGAGACTCACAAGGCACGAACGCATGCCGCATTCCTTCGAGCAGGGATTGGAGTTTCGTTAGAAATGCGATCCGAGTGCGAAGGTGAGTGAATCGAGATCGCGAGCGAGAAGGCTAGAGCATCGGCGTTTGAGGAAAAGGCAGACGTCGACTGCGCTCGTTCGGAGCTTGTGTTCGGGCGGGGCCTCGAACGATTCCGGCTGCGTCACCCTGTCGTTCCTGGCTTCGTGACGAGATCGTGTATCGTTGTCGCAAACAACGTCCTCAATGATTTGGAGCAACGCATGGAGCTACTGAAGGACTTCCCCGTGGTCATCGAACTGCCGGTTCAATGGGGCGATCAAGATGCTTTGGGGCATGTCAACAACGTCGTCTTCTTTCGCTGGTGGGAGTCTTCGAGAATCGCATTTGCGGAACGCGTCGGCATTGTGCGATATCACCCGGAGACGACGCTCGGCACCGTGTTGGTGTCGATCAAGTGCGACTTCCGTAAGCAATTGCTCTACCCGGATACCATCATGATCGGGGCTCGCTTAGCGAAGCTCGGCAACAGCAGCTTCAATGTCGAGCATCGCTTGGTCAGCAAGAAACTCAACGCAGTCGCGGCCGAAGCGACATCGACTATGGTGACGTTTGACTTTGCCCAACAGACGTCGGTCCGAGTTCCTGACGACATTCGTTCGGCGATGGAGCAACTCGGGTCGGTGTAGTATCCGTCACAGCGTCGACATCGAATGGGATTCGAAGGCTTAACCGTTGGCTAAGAGCTTTTGCAGATGAGCCTTCAAGCCTGGACCGTAGTCCGGGTCGGCAAGCGCGAACTCGACGAAGGACTGGTAGTAGCTCTCGTAGTTGCCGATGTCGAAACGCGGCTCGGTTGCAGGCAGTCGAAAGCCAATCCCTTTGCCGCCTTTCTTCAGCAGCGATCGCATGGCGTCGGTCAGTTGAATTTCGCCGCCCTTACCAGGCTTGGTTTCAACCAGCTCATCAAAGATGGCCGGGCTGAAGACATAGCGAGCTGCAACAGCCAACGTACTGGGCGCCTCGTTGGCGGCAGGTTTTTCGACGACGTCTTCCAATTCAAAGATGTCGCTGACGGCGCCGCGTGGCTTGGCAATTCCATAACGCACGACGTCACTGGGCGGCACTTCTTCGAATGCGACGACGAGGTCTGCCTTCGACCGTTCGAACTCGTCTGCCATGCGTTGCACGATGTCGGACTTGGCGTTGATTCCGATGATTGAGTCTCCCAGAGCAACCACGAATGGTTGCTGTCCGACGAGCGACCGAGCGCAGAGCACGGCGTGGCCAAGTCCCAATTGTCGTCGCTGGCGCGTGTAGAAGTATTCGATGTCGCGGCGTTCGAAGTCGAGCTGTGCTAGCTCTTCTTCTCGTCCTGATTCACGAAGATAAGTGATGAGTCGATCGTCGATGTCGAAGTGGTTTTCGATCGATGTCTTGCTGGCCCCGGTGATGAATAGCAGGCGTCGGATTCCCGAGTGTGCCAATTCTTCCACGACGTATTGTACAACCGGCTTACGGCCGACAGGCAGCATTTCTTTGGGCTGCGACTTCGTGGCTGGCAAGAGTCGAGTTCCATGACCCGCAACGGGAACGACAGCGATATCGATCGACATGGTGGAGTCCTCGCAGGGCAAACGTCTTCGATGCAGTCTCACTCGGAAGTTATCGCCCAGATCAACGAGTCGTGACGGTGAAGTCGGACGATCAAACACGCCGCCGAGATGAGAGTGCTGAGTTTAGTGCTATCCGGGAAATGAAAGAGGCCGAGCAATGATTGCTCGGCCTCTTCAGTTCTGTGGCGAATCGCCGCGAGGCTTACTTCGCACCAGCCTTAGCCTTTGGAGACTTTGCAGCCTTCTTGGCTGGAGCCTTGGCCTTTGGTGCTGCTGCCTTGGTGGCTTTGCCAGCTGCGGCCTTGGTGCTCTTGGTTTCGGTCTTCGCGGTTGCTTTTGTTGCCATAATCCGTTGGCTCCTGTGAAGCGTGTGGGCACCGTGCTCCTGTTTGACAGCAACCATCCCGGGTGCCCAAAGGCGAGATGTGTTGCCCAGTTCAATCAACCCGATGATCACGACGAAGTTCGCATTTCATCGGGAAGAACGTTGTGAGGACATCCTTGTCCGAACCCGCATAATCGCTTGTCACAGTTGGCCAATCAACAGTTGCTCGACTTAGCTCAATGAAGATGTGATGGTTTCTATGAGCTTTCGAAAAGTCGGTCAAGCACAACTTCTTTGATTGTAAGCTGTTGGCGAAACTCGGTTCGTTCTAAGTTCGCATTTAGATTCGTCAGGTTATCGCCGTAACTTGAGATCAATTCCGTCACACTCCGCAAAAGCTTCCCAATTCCACTATTTCGCACGATCGTCGCGGCCAGCGTTAGTCTCTGCAACGCGTTGGCATGGAGTGATCAGTGGACGCGACGAGTTTCCAGTGTCTTGGCGGAAGACGTTTGGACGGTTGATTCGACCTCATTGAATAGAGGGCAGCAGCGCAGAAGCGGTCGGGTGATTTGAGTTCGCTGACAATCTGGCTCGCGGCGAACTCTTAGGTCAGCGTGTATCGGCGAACGATTTCACGAGCTGCTCGTAAGCCGTCGACAGCGGCCGTCACGATGCCGCCCGCGTAACCAGCTCCTTCGCCAACTGGATAGAGACCCACGAAGCCTGGAGTCTCAAACGACTCTCGATCCCGCAAGATGCGGACGGGAGCACTGCCTCGCATTTCGGGACCGACCAATGTGGCGTTCTTCAGAAAGTCGCCCCGCCAGCGCTGGTCCATTAATGGCAATGCCTTGCGAATTGCATCAGCGACTTGCGGTGGCAACACGCCGTCCAAGGCCGTGCCGATTGTGCCGCGTTCGTAGGAAGACGGCAGGTTCTCATGCGGTTGAGGAGCACGTCGCGCGATGAAGTCGCTCGCGCGTTGAATCGGTGCGGAGTAATTGCCCTTACCGAGTTGGAACGCGGCCATCTCGAACTTCCGCTGCAGGTGCATGCCGGCCAGCGGGTGATCGCTGCCGAATTCGCCGGGTTCGAGCGTCACCATCAAGCCGCTATTGGCAAACGGAGAGTCATGTCGCGAGTTGCTCATGCCGTTCGAACAGAAGGCACCGGGTTCAGAGATGCTCGGAATGACGATGCCTCCGGCGCACATGCAGAAGGTGAAGACGTCGCGCTCTGACTTGGCTTGTAAGGTGTAGTCGGCGGCGCCGAGTAATTCTTGATACTCAGGCTTGCCGTATTTATGGCGATTGACTTGCTCTTGAGGTTGCTCAATTCGCAGACCCAGTTGAAACGCCTTTTGAATGAACGGCACGCCTTGCTCGTACAACGTTTGATAGGTGTCTCGGGCGCTGTGGCCGATTCCCAGAATGACGGTGTGAGCAGGAATAAAGCCGCTGGAAGTGTGCACGCCGCGCATGACTCCATCTGCGACTTCCAGGCGTTCCACTTGGCAAGCAAAGCGATACTCACCGCCGAGAGCTTCAATGGCTCGACGAAAGTTCCGAACGACGCGCGGAAGTTTGTTGCTGCCCAGGTGCGGGCGGTTGTCATAGATCACCGACGGTTGCCCCCCGAACTCGGCGAAGCACGCCATGATCCATTCAACGTCCGCGCCGGTCAGCCGACAGGTCAGCTTGCCGTCCGAGAACGTGCCAGCTCCGCCTTCTCCGAAGAGGTAGTTGTTATTGGCTTCGAAGGGACCGCCTTTGTCGAACGCACGAATTGCTGGAACTCGTTCTTTGACGGGATAGCCGCGTTCCAGAATCAACGGGCGATAGCCGCGTTTGGCCAAGTAATAACCGGCGGCAATTCCGGCTGGTCCCGAACCGACAATGACCGGTCGTTCGGTCAAAGGCTGGGGACCAGAGACAGGATCATCGAAGACTTCGGGGCGATAGAGATCCACGCCCGGAATGCGGCGGGTAGCGAGTTCCGTCTCGATGTCCGGCATCAGATCGACAGCGACGGAATAGACGAAGTTGAGGTTGTAACGCTGCCGAGCATCGATGCTCTTTTTGAGGATGCGCCACTTCGCGACTTCGGCGGGTTCGACTCCCAGTACTTCTTGGATTTGGCCGAACAATTCGGCTTCAGAGTACTCGACCGGCAATTGCAGATTGGAAATTCGAAGCATCATGAGGGGCCAAGATCCTTGCGCTCGAGTTATGAGCGGAAGTGTGTGACGAAAACGACAGTGTTGACTGAGCCTCCGGGGGGCATGGCAATCAATCTGAGCGGAATGATTGCTCGCAGCTCGGGAAGTTTCACCGGTAGTGAAGGCTGCCGATGGAACTCACTCTCTCTGAATGGAGATTGGCCTATGTTTTACGAGTGGAGTTCATCGTTGCGCAGTTGGATGAACTGCGAGCTTTCAGTGGAGCGTTAGTTACAACGCCAGGGCTGCGTCGTGCTGGGGGACGAGATGGGGATGCTCTACCTCAGAGTGGGCCTGCGAAGTCGTCGGCCATCGTCGACAAGAAGTCGACGGAGTGACTCGCAACCAGACGCACTGCGGAGGAAGATCCAGGCTCGTTATCCCTTCCGTTCGAGGATCTTATGCCCCTTCAGATACCGTGCCCGTGTGGCAAGACACTCAAAGTTCCCGACAACTTGGCCGGCAAGAAAGTGAAGTGTCCGTCTTGTGCCGAGATCGTCGAAGTCCCGGCCTCGCCTCCGCCTCCGGTGTTCGACCCCGATGTCGTGTTCGATGAGATCTCATCCAGCCCGCGACCTCCCAAGCCCGCGTCGCCACCTGAGGCCGACGTACCGCCGACTCTTCCGTTGGGGTTGCCGCTCGCGGTTTCAGGTGGGACGACGATCGTGTTGCCCGGCGGGTTTGTTCTGCAGTCTCCGTTCCGAACCGGCATGTTGACTCTCTCGGCAACGCGACTCACAGAATCCAGCCGCCGCTTGATTGGCAGTCGGCATGTCGAGCTGTTGGTGAAACGCATCGACTCGGCTGACCTCTGCTCGCGCGGCAACGTGGCGTTCTTGGTTGTGGGTTTGATGTTGCTGGGCGTGTATGGCTTGGGTTTGCTGTTCTTGCTGCTCTATGCCTTCCTGCGATCGAGGTATCTGGTCGTCCGCAGTGGATCGAACGTTGTGGCAGTGAAGGTGCAGGGAGATCTGGTGCCCTATCAACGATTTCTGGAAGCGACCTTGCAGCAAGCTGAGCTGGCGAGTTAGCTCGCATGGTATTCTTGGGCCTGTAGCGTGACTGGCTTAGCGAGCTGCACTTCGCAGAACACTCGCCAACGTGGGGCCAACTTCAGAGGGAGTTCGACATGAGTTCGCCTGATTCGAACCAGCAGTCAGATGGTGGCGCACCGCAGTTCCAACAGCGGCTCGGACTGTTCGATGCGACCATGTTGGTGGCTGGATCGATGATTGGGTCGGGCATCTTCTTGGTGTCGGCTGATATCGCGCGCGATGTTGGATCGACCGGTTGGCTGATGCTCGTGTGGTTACTCACGGGAGTGATCACGATCATCGGCGCACTCAGCTACGCCGAACTCGCCGCCATGATGCCGCATGCTGGCGGCCAGTATGTCTATCTCCGCGAGTCCTTCGGTTCGCTGTGGGGCTTCCTCTATGGCTGGACTGTCTTCTTGGTGATTCAGCCGGGCTCGATAGCCGCCGTGGCCGTGGCCTTTGCGAAGTATCTGGGAGTGCTCGTCCCGTCGCTGGGGACCGATCAAATCTTGGTGCGTGTCAGCAATATCAACTTCGCCATCAAGGGGACGTTGCCGTGGATGAGCGAGCCTTTGACATTCTTTGAACGCACCGAATTCACGATCTCGTCCGGGCAATTGGTGGCGGTGGGAGTGATCGTGTTCCTGACGTGGCTCAACAACTTGGGGGTTGAGCACGGTCGGTGGATTCAAAACGTCTTCACCATCGCGAAGACGATCGGATTGGTGATGCTCATCGGGCTGGGGCTGACGGTCGCTGTGCAGCCTGCAGTCATGACTGCGAACTGGTCGAACTTGTGGGATGGAATTGAAACGACACCGCGTTTCGCTGCCGTCCAAAAGCTGACTTCCGTCGGTCCGACGCTCACCGCTTGGATGGTGATCGGTGCGGCGATGGTCGGTTCGCTGTTCTCTGCCGATGCTTGGAACAACGTAACCTTTACGGCGGGTGAGACTCGGAACCCGCGCCGCAACATTCCGTTGAGCTTGGTCATTGGAACGGTGTTGGTGATTGGGCTCTACATGCTGGCAAACGTGGCCTACTTGGCCGCCTTGCCGATTCAAGGAGATGCCGCCGGCGCGACGCCGCTCGAACGAGGCATTGCGTTTGCCAAAGACGATCGCGTGGCGACGGCGGTGTTAGAGCAAGTCTCTCCGTCGTTGGGTGTCCCAGCGATGGCAGTGGCCATCATGATTTCGACGTTCGGTTGCGTGAACGGCATGATCTTGATGGGAGCCAGGCTCTATTACGCGATGGCCAAAGACGGCTTGTTCTTCAAGCCGTGCGGGGAACTCAACTTTCGAGGAGTGCCCACCATCGGGCTATTACTGCAAGCGGCGTGGGCCGTGGCGTTGGTGTTTTCGGGCACGTATGGCGAACTGCTCGACTATGTCATCTTCGCCTGCCTACTGTTTTATGCCCTGACTGTGTCGGGGTTGTTTGTGTTGAGAAAGACGCGTCCCGATGCCGAACGTCCCTATCGAACGTGGGGCTATCCGATCGTGCCCGCGTTGTATGTGTTGATGTGCGTGGCCGTGATGCTGGATCTGCTGATCGTGAAGCCGATCTACACGTGGCCCGGATTGTTGATCGTGGCGGCAGGAGTGCCCGTGTACTTTGTCTGGAAGCGGCGATCGGTGGCTCCGGCTTAAGGCGATGAGTGTTGTTTCGAATCTCGATAGCGGGCGAAGGGGTGGTGCTCGCGGGGACGATGGTTGGTTCTTAGTCCTTAGTCATTTGTCATTTGTCATTGGAACTGAGGACAAGGGACTAAGGACCAATGACTTCGCTACTGCATCCGAAAGTCACAGACACGCTCCTCCGATGTCACAAACGACAAATCTCCTGCAAAGGCTGACGGCATGTTGAATGTCCTGGGAACAACGCGGCGTCTCTGTGATGGCCTGACTCGACGAGAAGCTCTGCAAGTGGGCTCGCTCGGAGCGTGGGGTCTGACGATGGCTAACGCCGCGAGCTGGGCATCGGATGCCGATTCATCGCCGTTGCCACACTTCGGCAAGGCCAAGCGTTGCTTGCTCGTGTTTCTGTTTGGTGGAGTGTCATCGCACGAGACGCTGGATCCAAAGCCCGATGCGCCGTTCGAGATTCAAGGCGAGCTCAAAGCCATTCCTTCGTCGCTGACGGGCGTCGCTGTTGGTGAAGGCTTGCCGAAGGTGGCTGAGATCACCGATCGGCTAACGGTCGTGCGTTCGATGAATCACCCTTATCCGCTGCATGGCGTTGCGTATGCGCTGTCGGGGTTGCCGGTCTACACGACGGACCTGGAAGTGAAGCCGCGCGACCCGGCTCAATGGCCGTACTTCGGCTCGATTGCGGACTACTTGTGGGCTCAACGATCGACTGCTCCCAAGGACTTGTTGCAGCACGTGGGTCTGCCGTGGGTCTTCAATTCTCAGGTGGATGACTTGGGGCTGATTGCCGGTCCGTATGCGTCGTTCCTAGGTCAGCAATACGACCCGCTGTGGGTGAAGTTCGATGGCAAGGGAACTCGCTTGGCTCCGAAGTGCCGACACGAACAAGCGAAGGAGTACCTCGATCCCTACGCCTCGACGCCACTGGCCGGTCGCTTCGATTTCGATGGCATCGTGCGAGGCCCCCAAGGACTTCCCCCGTTGCGAATGAATTCGCGACAGTCGTTGCTCGATCAGTTCGATCAAGCTCGGCGGCTCGTGGATGACTCGTCGGCTGTGAGGAATTATTCGTCGCAAGAGAAGCAAGCACTCTCGTTGCTGACCTCGACTCAAATGCAAACCGCGCTCGATATCGGACGCGAGCCTGATCAGCTTCGAGACCAATACGGTCACACGGTGTTTGGCCAATCTTGCTTGGCGGCTCGCCGCTTGCTCGAAGCGGGCAGTCGCTTTGTGTCGGTCTTTTGGGACGCTTATGGCACGTACTTCAGCGGCGGTTGGGATACTCATCAAAACCACTACCCGCGCATGAAGGAATACTTACTCCCTGGCTTTGATGGCGCGTTCGCCACGTTGATTCGTGACCTGGAACAACGAGGCTTGTTGGAAGACACGTTGGTGGTTTGCACGACCGAGCATGGTCGTACTCCGCAGATCGACTCGAAGCCGGTTGGTGCCGCTCGGCACCACTGGTCCCGAGCGTACTCGACAGCGCTGGCTGGTGGCGGCATCGCGAAAGGTCGAGTCGTCGGTCGGACGGATGCTCAAGGCGGCGATGTGGCGGAAACGCCGATCTCGCCCAAAGACATCCAAGCGACGGCGTTCCATCTCTTAGGGATCTCGCCCAACACGCTGATTCACGATCGCCAGAACCGTCCCTATCGGATTGCGGGTGACGGACAAGTACGCGGCGAACTCTTGGCTTAAGGCCAATGGTACTGAGCTGACTTCGTAGCCACGCTCGCCGGAGCGTCGGCCAAACACACTGACCGTACTTTGCGAGGCGGATCTTGAAGCATCTCTTGATGGGCTTGTTCGGACTGTTGGTCGTTCTCTCGCAGTCGACCTTCGCGGCGGAGACTTCACCCAAACCCAACATCGTCTTCATCCTGATCGACGACTTTGGTTATGCGGATTCGGGACCGTATGGTGCCAAAGATATCCGCACGCCGAACATGGATCGGTTGGCGAAGGAAGGCGTGAAGTTCACCGACTTTTATTCGAACGGTCCGGTCTGCACGCCGACTCGTTGCGGGTTCATGACCGGACGTTGGCAACAGCGAGTAGGCTTTGAGTGGGCGATGGGATTCTCTGCTGAGTCCTTCCGTCGGCGCGGCGATGAATGGGTGCCCGAGAAGGACATTCATAGTTTGGGGCTGCCGACTTCGATTCCCACGCTGCCCAAGCTGCTGAAGTCGGCGGGGTATGCCACGGGAGCGTTTGGCAAATGGCACTTGGGCTTCCGCGACGAGTTCAACCCCACCAAGCATGGCTTCGACGAGTACTTCGGCGAACTGCTCGGACATAGCGACTACTACAACCACGCGTACTACGACGGCACCTATGCGTTGCGAGATGGCTTGGAGCCCGTGAAGGTCGACGGATACCTGACCGACCTCATCAATCAACGTGCGACGAACTTCATTCGTCAGCACGCGAAGGAACCGTTCTTCCTCTATGTGCCGCACTTGGCTGTGCATTGTCCGTATCAACCTCCGGGGCGTCCGCTGCCCTCAGTCACGAAGGCCAACATGTATGACGGCGACCGTCGCACGTACGCCGCGATGGTAGAACGCGTGGATGATGGGCTGGGCATGATCTTCGCTGAGCTAGAGAAGCAAGGCGTGCTCGATAACACGTTGATCGTGCTCAGCAGCGATAACGGCGGTGAGCGGTACTCGGACAACTCGCCCTTGTTCCACCACAAGTCGACGTTGTGGGAGGGTGGCATTCGAGTCCCCTGTTTGATGCGGTGGCCCGGCAAGATCCCGGCAGGCAAAGTCACTCCGCAGGTCGGCATCACGATGGACCTGACTGCGACCTTCGCGGCCATGGCGGGGGTGCAAGCTCCGTCGGACCGTTCCTTTGATGGCATCAACCTGCTGCCAATTGTCACCGGCGAACAGCCTGTGTTTTCGAGGACGCTGTGTTGGCGAATTGATCGCAAAGGTCGCGAGCAAAAAGCTGTCAGATATTCTCATTGGAAGTACATCCAAGACGGCAATGTCGAGATGCTGTTTGATCTTACGGCGGACATCAGCGAGCGGCGCGACTTGCAGTTTCAACAGCCCCAAGTCTTCAACTTTTTGAAGGGTCAACTGGCTGAGTGGGAACGCGACTTAGCGAAGGAACGACCGGACTTTTTGGTGAAGTAAGATTGCAGCGGACGTTGGTTCGCGTCGTTATCGATGTCTTTCGCAGAGTTGCTCAGCGGGATCATTCATGGCTTTCAGACAGTTGCTCAAGACGCTCGAAGTCGACCGCGCGGTGGCGTACGCGGTCGCTGCGCGCGGATGGCAAGTCTTAGCCGGTCCCGTGACGATGCTGCTGATTGCTCGATTCTTGCCGCAAGAAACTCAGGGCTACTTCTACACCTTCGGCAGCGTGCTCACTCTGCAAATGTTTTTTGAGCTGGGCTTGCAGACGGTGCTGGTGAATCTCGTCGCGCATGAGTGGGCTCACCTGAAGCTGGAGCCAAATGGCACCATCTCGGGAGATGCCTTGGCAGGTTCCAGGCTGGCCAGCCTGCTGAAGTTTGTGGATCGCTGGTACTCGATCTGTGCCCTGATGTTTGTCGTGGTGACAGGAGTATCCGGCTTCTACTTCTTCCGCAGCCACAACAGTGACATCGAGTGGCAGGCTCCGTGGTGGTGTCTCACGGTGCTGACGGGATTGTCGTTGCGATTGATTCCGCGCATGGCCTTGTTGGAAGGCTGTCATCAGATGCGCGCCGTCAATGCGGTGAGGTTCTGGCAAGGAGTCTGTGGCAACGCCGCCGTTTGGACGGCGATCGCCTGTCATGCAGGACTCTGGACGGCGGTCGTTTCCGGCGCGGTGAGGTTGGCATTCGAGACTTGGCTGGTCGAGGTTCGCTTTCGGCAGTTGCGACGCGGCGTGCAAGCTTTGGCTGGTGAGCATCCCATCTCATGGCGCGACGAAATCTGGCCGTTGCAATGGCGCATCGCGCTGCAGGGCCTCGGCTATTGGGCGGCGAACAACCTCTTTAACCCCTTGATGTTTCAATATCACGGAGCTGTCGTTGCGGGGCAGATGGGGATGACGCTGACGTTGATCACCGCCATACAAACCGCCGGAGCAGCTTGGCTTTCGACGCGCGTGCCGGTGTTCTCGGAACTGGTTTCGAAACGCCGCTTCGCCGAACTGGATCGGTTGCTCAAACGGCTGACGTTGGTGAGTCTCGGCTTCACTGCTGTGGCTGCGGCAGGTGTGTTACTGGGGATCGTCGGCTTGCAAGCGATTGCGCCGAAGTTGGCCGACAGGTTGTTGCCGGTTGGTCCGACAGCGGTGCTGTTTGGCGGCGCACTCGTCATCCAAATTCTCACTCCGCAGGCTTACAACGTTCGAGCACATCGGATTGATCCCTTCTGCCTGCTAGCGACGATCGCTTACTCGGCGACGGGCTGCGCGGGGTGGTATTGGGGTTCGAAGAACGGCCCGCTGGGAGCAGCGTTGGCTCACTTGCTGACTTTGGGGCTGTGCTACTTGCCGCCGCATACGTGGATCTGGTGGCGAGTCCGACGTGAACTCCAAGTTGATGCTGAGGACGATGTGATGAAGAGCTAATTCAACATGCGAGTCGCGGAGCGACTCGCCTACGTAGCTCAGTAGCTCCGCGACTGAGAGTGCTTCGGTAGCTTCTGCGCTTCGATCAACAGCATGATCGGTCGCAAGACGTGGTACTGATGATTGAGCCGAGCCACGGCCACGAGTTCTCCGCGTTCATTCAGCAACGCGACTTCCTTAGCGGATTCCGGCACATCAGTTCGCGGCTTCACATAGTTGCCGGTGCGAATGCGGGCGGTCTCTTCGTCATCCAGCACGTAGCTGGGATAGTTAGGAATCGCCAGCAGCGGCGATTCGATCGCGTCCTGCACGTTGTCGATCGTGAGATCATCAAGTTGATGTCCGGCTTCCATCGAGAACGGGCCGACGGTGGTTCGCGCCAGCTCTGTCATTGTGGCTCCGCAACCGAGACGCTCACCGAGGTCACGGCCAATCGAGCGAATGTAGGTGCCCGTGCCGCAGTCGATCGACAGTTCGAATTGAGGCGCTTCGAAGCTCGTCAGTTCTAAACGTTGGACGGCCACTTCACGTGGTGGAATTTCTACAGCCTGGCCGTCGCGAGCCAAGACGTAGGCTCGTCGACCATCCACATGCACTGCCGAGAACTTGGGTGGGACTTGCTGGATGACCCCGGTGAACTCGGGCAGCAGTCGCTCTAGGTCCTCGCGTTGAATCGAGGTCGCGGCTGTCGGCGCTTCGGCTAGGACTCGTCCGGTGATGTCATCAGTGTCGGTCGAAACTCCCAGAACGAAGCGACCTCGATAGGACTTGGAGTGTTCTTGAATCAGAGGCATCAGTCGGGTGGCGCTGCCGACGCAAACCAGCAGCACGCCGGTGGCCAAGGGGTCCAACGTGCCGCAATGCCCGGCCTTAAACTTTTTGATGCCGGTGCTTTTTCGCAGCAGCCACGCGACCCGATTAACGACGTCTGCCGAAGTCTTGCCGATCGGTTTGTTGATATTGATAACGCCGTATGGGGCGACGGTGGTCATACGCCGGTCCTGCAATTGGCGAGTATCTCGCCTTGAAAATGCTGTGTTTGATGAGGCTCGCAGAGCACGCCTTCGACATGCTCTGATCGCCGGGACGTGACGTGTTGGAAAGGTCGCCAACGCGCGGGTGCGGATTCTGTCGGAATCGTTTCCGAAGGCGAGCCCCCGTAGCTTGGGATTCCATCCCGAGCTGTCTTTGTCTTCTCGGTGAAACTCAAACTGCATGAGAAAACGCTCGGGATGGAATCCCAAGCTACGGCTGCGTTGTCTCGCGGCGGCAATGCCGTCCTCACGGCAGGGCTCTACAATCGCGGCATGCATCCACATTCTCACGACCATCGTCATCGCGATTCGAATTCTCCCGCACCGTCGTCTGACGGTCTTGAACCGCGAGCCAGTCGGCAGCGCTTCGAGCGTTATCGGCTCAAAGTAAAACGCAGCGAACTGCCGAAAGGCGGCATTCATTCGACTGGTGAAGCTCGCAGTGCCAAAGATCGAGTTCGGTCGGCTCGGCAATTAGTCACGCAGTTCTTGGGTCTGCTGCGTCCGTTTCAATCGCAAGTCATTTGGATTTTGGTGTCGGTCACGGCATCAACTTTGATCGGCCTGCTGCCGCCAGCGGGCACTAAGTTCGTGATCGACTATGGATTGAGCGGCCAGCAACTTCCGCAGCGGCTGCTGGAAGTTTTCCCACAGTTAGCTCAACCCAAGTCTTTGCTGTTCTGGACCGTCATCGCGGTGACTGTGGTGTCGATGCTGAAGATCGGCATTCACATTTGGGGTCGTTGGTACGCGACGAAGATCACCAAACAGATTCAGCTCGATCTGCGTCGTCGCGTCTTCGAACACGCGGTGAGGCTGCCGCTGCATCGAGTGCAAACTTTGCGATCGGGCGGCGTCGCGTCGATCTTGCGAGAGGACGGCGGCAGCGTTGGCGAACTCGTCTTTGGGATGCTGTTCAATCCTTGGAGAGCGGTTATCCAATTGATTGGCAGTCTGGCCATCTTGGCTTGGGTGGATTGGAGATTACTCATCGGCGGGCTGGTCTTGTTGCCGACGGTCTTCTTCACTCATCGCGCGTGGATCAACGGCATTCGGCCTCAGTTTCGAGTCATCCGCAAGCAACGCGAATTGATCGACGCTTCCGCGACGGAAGCCTTCGCGGGCATGCGCATCGTGCGAGCCTTCAGCCGTCAAAAACGCGAAGCCGCGCGGTTCACGACCGAGAACAACTTGATGGCTCGCCAAGAGCTTTACGCTTGGTGGTGGATGCGAGTCGTTGAGATGGTGTGGGAAGCGTTGATCCCCATCGCCAGCGCGGGCTTGTTGTTCTACGGCGGCTGGCGAGTGCTCGACGGACACATGACCGTCGGCGACTTGATGATGTTTCTGGTCTATCTCTTGATGCTGCTGGAACCGCTGAGTGCTCTCGCTCAAAGCGCGACGACGTTTCAGAACAGCTTGAGCGGACTCGATCGAGTGCTCGACTTGCTCAGCGAGCCGCGTGAGATGTTGCCGACTCCAACTTCGTTGCATGTTGATCGTCTCGCGGTGGCCGGAGACATTGCGTTTGAAGGCGTCTCATTCACGTATCCGGGCACGAGCACTCCTGCGTTGAGCGACGTGACTTTGAAAGTGGCTGCCGGTCAAACCGTGGCGTTAGTTGGTCCCAGTGGAGCGGGCAAGACGACGCTCAGCAATCTGGTTGCGCGGTTCTATGACCCGACTGCCGGACGAGTGACATTGGATGGTCGCGATCTGCGCGACTACGACGTTGAGTCCTTTCGATCTCTGTTGGGAGTCGTCGAACAGGACGTCTTCTTGTTCGATGGCACGATCGCTCAAAACATCGGCTACGCGCGACGCGATGCGACTGAGTCAGAGATTCGCTTGGCAGCCGATGCTGCGAACGCGACTGAGTTCATCGACCGCATGCCGGCGGGATTGCAGACCGTGATCGGCGAACGCGGCGTGAGGTTAAGCGGCGGCCAACGTCAGCGACTGGCGATCGCGCGAGCCATCTTGGCGGACCCGAAGTTGCTGATCTTGGACGAAGCGACCAGCAATCTGGACACCGACAGCGAGCGGCTCATTCAACAGAGCTTGTCGCAGTTGATGCGCGGTCGCACGAGCTTTGTGATTGCGCATCGACTCAGCACGATCGCCAACGCGGACTTGATCGTGGTCGTTGAAAACGGACGAGTCAGCCAAACGGGAACTCACGCCGAACTGATGGAGGCCGGCGGCAAGTATCGCAGCATGGTCGAGCAACAAATCAGCATGACGCTCGGCGGCATGAGCCTTAGCAAACGCTAAGGAATCCATGAGGACAACTCCGACTTGGAAATAGACGCTGGTTTGGGTGGCACGCCCTGACCAACGGAAAGGGCGTGGGGATACCAGCCAGCCACGCCCTTCGAGTACTCAGGGCGTGCCACCCGCCTTTCGAGAAACCCTTTCTCGATTGTTCGTTCGACATGGAATTCAAACTACTCACCACAAAGCAGCGAGCAAATGACTGACCAACAAGCCCATTGGAACCAGCGTTACGAGGTGCGGAACACTCCGTGGAATAGCGGGCTTCCGTCGCAGGAGTTGCAGCGCGTCATCGCCGAGCACAGTGGGCTCCGGGACGAGTGCTGGAGCTGGGCTGTGGCGCGGGGACCAATGCCGTCTTCTTGGCCGAGCAAGGCTTCGATGTCACTGCCGTCGATCTGGCACCGTTGGCAATCGAGGCTGCCGAGAAGCTGGCGCAGGAACGTGGCGTCTCGGTGAATTGGAATTGTCGCGACGTCTGCAACTTGGATCTCGGAGTACCGCCGTTCGACTACGTCTTCGATCGAGGTTGTTACCACTGCGTGCGACGCGCGGACCTTGATGGGTACTTGCAGACGCTGGCTCGCGCGACGAAGACGGGTTCGAAGTTCCTCGCACTAACGGGCAACGCGCAAGATCCAGCCGAGCATGGTCCGCCGAAGATGCACGAGCACGAGATCCGTTCCGAACTGGGCACGCTGTTCGACGTGATCGCCATTCGGCCATTCCACTTCGAAGACGCCGGTCACGTCCAAGGTCCGCTTGGTTACAGCAGCTATTTGGTGCGACGGTAATGAGCGAGTCTCAGTCGCGGAGCGACTGAGCTACGTAGGCGAGTCGCTGCAACAACTCGCTGACCTGGTGCGTACCCCTCGCTCATCACTCGCCATCCGTCGTTGGACGCGGCTTCTTCTTGCGCGGTTGCAAGCGCTGCTGAGCGTGCCTGAGCGGGACCAGCATCTCGGCGATGGTTTGCCAGCGGTCTGCGGGTTCTCGTTCGAGTCCCTTCATGATCGTGGCCGCAACCTCTTCATCAATGCCGGGTGCCAGCGTGCGAATATCCGTCGGCGGCTTGTTGATGTGATGGATGACCGCGTCGATCGTTTGAGCGGACTCCCACGGCAGATGTTTGGTCCACATTTCGAAGCACGTGACCGAGTACGAAAAGATGTCGATCCGCTGGTCGGTCGCGTGTCGCTTAATCAATTCGGGAGCCATGTAGTTGGCCGTTCCCGTGCGATTGCCGGGCTTGCGGAAGTCGGGTGAATTGGGAACGACAAGGCCAAAGTCGATCAACCGAATTTGCTCTTTGGTATCGACCATGATGTTGCGCGGGCACAGGTCGCGATGAATCCAACCCTCGCGGTGGAAGTATTCGAGTGCCTCACCCAGCTGGATCATGTAGTTCAAGCGGTTCTTGGTGAGTGACTCGCTTTGAGCATCGATGACCATCGTCAAACTGACGCCTTCCACAAACTCCATGACCAGGAATTGCTCGTCTTCGGTGGTCGTTCCGTATTCGTAGGTCTCGACGATATGCGGGTGTTTGAGCTTCATGGCGACCTCGCCTTCGCTGGGCTTCTTGAGTCCAGGGAAGCGTGCTTCGAAGCGCTGAGTCTTGATCTTATCCAGCACCTTCACGGCCACGGTCTTGGCCGAATGGCTATCGCGCGCTCTCCAAACTTTGGACATGCTGCCTTGGCCGACTCGACCTAAGAGTTCGAAGCGGCGCGGGATGTCGGTCTTGAAGACTTTGGGTTTGGAACCGAAGAGCTTCTTAAGGATTTCGAGCACGGCGATGGCCTTGAATCTTGAACGTTGGAAAGCCGACCGAAGTCGCTGCCCCGACACTTTCCTGGCATGTCGATCAAATTGCCATCGACGTTCATTTCGTTGCACGATCGACGCGACGTTTCATGGGCACGGGGCTGTGATTACGCCCCGAAGTGTTTGGGGTGGCACGCTCTGACCAACGGGAAGGGCGTGGTCAGGCGATGGCATCACACGCCCTTCGAGTACTCAGGGCGTGCCACCCAATTTAGGAAGGTATTGCGACGACGTTTCATCGCTCCGCTTCTCGACGGACGACGGCCCATCCATGATCTGCCGAGCACGGCGCAGGGCTGACTCCATTGAGGCTGGAATCGTCCCGTCGCTCCATCATCACAACTTCGAGCAACCAAGGTGGGCTTATGAAATCGTTCGTAGCGGGAGCGTTGGCGTTGGGACTGATGGCTTCAACGGCGCTGGCTCAATCGCCGTTTGTCTTTCGAGACGTGGCAGGGGAGACGGGGTTAAGTCCGCTCGTGGCTGGCGTGCAAGCTCATGCCGCTGGTTGGGGCGATGTTGATGGTGACGGGCAACTGGATCTGTATGTCGGCACGTTCGCGCGAACGGATGGCAAAGCCAACTTGCTGGCCAAGTTCAAAGGCGGCAAGTTCACGCTCGACGAACAGCCGTTGCTTCAAGTGCGAGGCCGCTGCAACTCGGGTTTGTTCGCCGACTTCGATAACGACGGCGATCTTGATCTGTATGTCGCCAGCATGCCGACGGCGAAAGATCCGACGGTCTCGGCCAGCAAGCTGTTTCGCAACGAGGGTGGCGGCAAGTTTGAGGATGTCTCAGCAGGCAATGCGCCGTGTGCGGACTTTGGAGCACGCAGCGCGACGGTGCTCGACTTTGATGGAGATGGTCAGCTTGATCTGCTGGTGGGCGAAGATCCGTTTGGGGTCTATGCCAAGACCAAGAGTTCGCGGCTGTTTCGCAATCAAGGTGGGCTGAAGTTCGTGGATGTGTCGCGCGAGGTTGGTCTGCCTGCCGACGTGCCCGGTTTGGGAGTCGCTGCCGGTGACCTCACGGGAGACGGTTGGCCCGACTTCATGTTGTCGGCTCGTTATGGCGGCAACCGAGTGTTCGTGAATGATGGGCACGGCAAGTTCGTCGAAGCGGTGGCTTGTCGAGACGTGTTTGATTGGTCGATCAAAGCCAAGCCGACAGCCAGTGATGACAGCAGCGCGGGCGTTTGCTTCGGTGATGTGGATCGCGACGGTCGGCTCGATGTGGTGATCGGTCAGCACTACAAGCGACCGTGGCTGCAGCCGGTGTCGTTGCGGCTGTATCTCAATCGAGGTTTGAAAGACGGGCAGCCGGTGTTTGAGGATGTGACCGATGCTTGTGGTTTGCAGCCTCTGCCGATGAAGGCTCCGCATGTCGAGATTCAAGACTTCGACAACGATGGTTGGCCCGACATCTACACGGCCATCGTGAAGTTCGATGAGAAGCAGCAACCGCATCCGGTCATCTATCGCAATCTCGGAATGACAAGCGGCGTGCCTCAGTTCCGTGAGTTCGCATCGGCCGTCAACGACTTTCCCAATGCGAGCGACAAAGCCGAGACTCGCACCGGTCCGTTTTGGGACAAGGTCGCCAAGGAAGGCAAGGTGATGTACTTCGCTCCGGGACCGACAGCGGACTTTGATGAGGACGGTCGGCTCGACATGTTCTTGGGCAACTGGTGGGTCGAAGCTTCATCGCTGTTGCTTAAGAACGAAACGCCGAGCGGGCGTTGGTTGCAGTTTCGAGCCACGGGTTCGGGCGGTGACAATCGCATGGGAGTCGGCACTGTGTTCCGGGTGTACTCCGAAGGGCAGCTCGGCGATGCGAAGGCTCTGTTGCGGCACGCGGAAATCTCGACGGGTTACGGCTACGTCTCGAATCACTCGGCGATCGCGCATGTAGGAGTTGGCACAGCCGAGCGAGTCGACATTGAAGTCATCCGCCCGCACGGCAAAGGTCGGTTCGAACTAAAATCAGTGAAGACGTCCCAACGCTTGAGTGTGCCGCAGATGACGAAGTGACGGGGTTATGTTTGATGACACTCTGTTGCGAACAATTCGCGGACCTGATGCGGTAATGCTGTGAGAGATGTTTCCAACCTCAACGTCAATCCGTTGTGAGCTCGTTTGGACGTGCGCGCTTTGCAGCTTCGAAAAGTCCAATAAAAGCCTGATTGAGGCATCGTCGGGATCAGTTCTTAATAGAACCGTTGGTTGGATTGCTGGAGCTGTTGATAGTTCCAAAAGGCCAAGCTGCCGAACAGCACGGCGGCAAAGACAGAGCCGATTTGGAAGAACATCAACGCGACGATCGCACCCACAATCATGCCGATCTGATGCGTGATGCGTTTGCCTTTGTAGGACGTGGGAGCGCGAAGGTACTCCGCACAAATGCGACCGCCATCCAACGGCATGACCGGCAACAAGTTGACCAAGCCCCAATACAGATTGATGAACTCCAACTGGTTGAGAGCGAAAGCTAGAGCGCTCTTGCCGGAGGGCAGTAAGCGATAGTCCGGTGACGATTGAGCCACTGCCAATAATCCAATCTCGGCGGCGATAACCAAGCCGAAGAACGCGAACCCGGCCAACGGACCGGCGAACGAGATCCAGATTTGTCGTCCCGGCGACACGCTGTAGTACCCCGCCGGAATTGCCAGTCCGCCCATCGCATTGAGCGAGATGCGGACCGCCCAGCCATAGCTTCTCATGACGAGGGCGTGCCCCAGTTCGTGCACCAAAATCGACACGAACACGCAGGCGATCGAGACCACCAAGAAGTCCATGCGGTTGTATCCGGCGGCCATCAGCAGACCCATCAACCAAAAGCCGGGATGGACGCTGACGGGAATGCGAAAGACCGAGAACTTCAGGTCGTATTGAGTCGGTGCCGGTTCAACGAACATGGGATCCTTCCTCGATGCGCGAATCTCTGGCTGAGTCGCAACTGGTCGCACTCGCTGGCGCTTTGCGTTCGTTGAGAACATCGTCGTCGCGCCTGCGTTTCTCTTTGTGATGCGAAGCCTTCTAATCCAAAGCTGGTTTCTCACCAAGAACAGGGTTCAGCTTAGGAGCATCACATGCAGCGCGTTCGGTTTGTTGCGGCGTTCGTTGGAGCGTGTCTGGGACTGTTGTGTCTGCGACCAATCGCGACGGCGGGCGAGACGTTGTCGGTCGAAAAGGCCAAGGTCGAAAACGACATGGCTTGGTACGACATCAAGTTGCTCGGTCTGGAAGGGCAGGGCTTCACCGACACCAGTGCTCCGTATGACCGATTGCCGGGTCGAGCCGAAAAGATTGTGCGGCCTCCGGTTTGGGGACTCTCACGCGACTCCGCCGGCATGGCTGTCAGATTTATTACTGACTCCACCGAACTCTCGGCGCGTTGGAAGCTGACCAAAGCCAAGCTCGAAATGCCGCATATGCCCGCGACCGGAGTCAGCGGACTGGATCTGTATGTCAAAGGCGACGACGGCAAGTGGCGCTGGGTCGTGAATGGCAAGCCGACGGCTCAAGAGTCCAACGCCAAGCTCTTTAGTGGAGTCGCTCCGGGCAAGCATGAGTTCCTGCTCTATCTGCCGCTTTACAACGGAGTGACTTCAGTCGAGATCGGCGTGCCGAAGACGGCGGTGTTGGCCCAGGCAGATGCACGCAAGTCGGGGTTGAAGCCCATCGTGTTCTGGGGCACGTCGATTACTCACGGAGCATGCGCGTCGCGACCGGGCATGGTGCATACCGCCATCTTGGGACGATGGCTTGATGCGCCCGTGATTAACTTGGGCTTCTCGGGCAACGGGCAGATGGAACCAGAGGTCGCGCAACTGATCTCTGAGATTGACGCTTCGTGCTATGTCATCGACTGCTTGCCCAACCTGGAAGCTGCTGCGGTCGCTCAACGCACGGAGCCGCTGGTGGCCATCTTGAGGAAGGTTCATCCGACTACACCAATCGTGTTGGTCGAAGATCGCAGCTATGCCGACTCGCACTTCATCACGTCGAAGCGAACTCGCAATCTCAAGAGTCGCGAAGCACTGAAGGCGGCTTTCGACAAGCTGAAGCCCAGCGACGCCAACCTGCACTACATCGCTGGCGAAGACCTGTTGGGCGACGACTGGGAAGGCACCGTCGATAGCTCGCATCCGACAGATCTGGGCTTCATGCGTCAGGCCGAAGCTTTCCAAAAAGTGCTCGGACCAGTGTTGAAGAAGTGAGCCGACGGCGTTGAAGCACCGAAGGCGATCTCACGCAGAGACGCTGAGGACGCAGAGTTTCGGACGAAGTGAATTCATAACTCACGCCTCTGTGCGACTTCCTTAAAACGATTGGCCACGAGAAACGCGACAAGGCACGAAACGAAGACGAGGCTGTTACTTCAATCTCCGGCATGCAGCGCGGAGCAAGTCATCCGTCTTCTTGTTGTGCCTGGTCGTGCTGCTTGTGGCCATTGTCGTTTCGATCGCATCGTTTCAGTGACGCTACTTATCTCGGTCGCGCGGCTTGGGTCTGCGGATGCCTTGCAGTCGATCGAGAAACTCTTGCAGGTCGTCCGGCAGTGGCATGTCGAAGTCTAGTTCCTCGCCCGTCACAGGATGCGCGAAGCCGAGACTGCGTGCGTGGAGGAACAATCGCGGCGCACCACTCTCATCGGGTTGGCTCGGTTGGCCCAGGCGGCGGTGATAGAGCTTCTCGCCGCAGAGCATGTGCCCGGCCTCCGACAGATGAATGCGGATCTGGTGAGTGCGGCCGGTTTCAAGTTGGCATTCAATCAATGTGTATTCGCGAACGCGGGTTAGAGGTCGCACATGCGTGACGGCTCGTTCGCCCTTTTCGGGGTCGAACACCGAACCACGCAGGCCGTCGCCTCGATCTTCCGCGAAGTAGGTTTCGATCGTTTGTTGAGCACACTCGCCATGCACCAACGCGATGTATTTGCGGCGCGTTGAGTGGCGACGGAACTGAGCGACGAGGTGCTGTTGAGCGATCTGAGTGAGCCCAAACACCATCAGGCCGCTGGTGTCGCGGTCCAGCCGATGCGCGGGGTACACCTTCGGCAGTTTGACGCGACGATCGAAATGTTTGTCGGCTCCGTTGAGCATCAGCTTGGGCAAGATCTCATCGACAGTAGGCAGCTTGTCGTGCTTTTGACCGGCGTTGTCCGCGTGCTCGCGAACGCTCGTCATCCCCGCTGGCTTCTCGATGACGGCGATAAACTCATCCAAGTATTGCAGCCGCACATCGGACGCTTTGGGGGGCCGAGCTTGAGCATGCGGCAACACGCGCACGACATCGCCTCGGTTCACACGCCGTTGATCGTCCTCGGCCAAGTTTCCGTTGAGCTGCACGCGCAGGGATTCGATCAATCGCCGAGCCTGATGCCAGGACTCGTTGCGTTGTTCGTGTAAGAACTGTCCCAGCAGCTTGCGATGGTCAATTTCTTTGACGTGATAGATCTCGATCTCAGGACGACTCATGGTGGTTTCGTGTGGGATTCATTGGCGCGCCTGACGACGACGTCGAGACGCTGCTGTCTTCAAAGATTGACGATGTGGCTGAGTGCTTCCGATGTCTGCGTCGCCAGGAACCGCGGGGGCACGGTCGCCACCAAGAGCAGGCACTGACTTGGGTGTCTCCACATCCGCGAGGATCATGTCGACCGCGACGCCAATGCCTGAACTTGGGGCGGCAGGATAGATCATGGCGGGAAATGAAACACGGACTGCAGGGCACTTGCGGATTCGTCGTTCGGAGCGAGCACCCGGACGCGAGTGTTCGTGCTCGGTTGGTGGCGAGCTTCGATGTGGTGCTCTGCTTATCTCACTTCTCGGACATGCTCTTTGTATGGCCTCAAGCCGTGAACTTCGGATGCAGCGAGTCGCGGAGCGACTCGCCTACGTAGCTCAGTCGCTCCGCGACTGAGTCTTAGCCTGGAAGACGCACTAACTAACTAACTGCTTCCTGAACCAGTGTCGTAGTTCCGACACCTTCGATGGCTGTCGCGATTTGTCGCACGAGTTCTTCGGCTCGCGAAGCAGGGGCTCCGGGGTACTTGGCGAGATGAATCATCGTGACGAGCTCTCGAACCCACGCGATGGTCGTGAGCAAGTCATGTCGTTGTTGGTCTCGAACTTGTTTCAGCCGGTCGATGTTTTCGTTGCGAGAACGTTCGAGTTGCGAGCGCTTGTCGTCGTCGTTGCTGGGTTCTGAAACGTTCTTCGCGGAGAAGCTGGGGGCCGACAGCAGTTGATCCAACTCACGCACTCGATGAGCTTGAACGCGCCATGCCACTCGCAGTTTGAGGAAGCGATCTTGCTCACGAACCAGGTTGCTATCGGCCCAACCTTGCAGGCTGTCGAGTGCCGCATCGAGTTCTCCTTCGACTTGCTGAATGGCTTGCGACAGCGCGTCGTCAGAGACCAGCAGCGGTGACTTCATGCCGCGTTCAAACGCATCGAGAGGTTGTCGATCGCTCTCCATCAGCAGTGGCACAAACAGCGGCCAGAACAGCACCGCGGCCAGCGGCTTACCCAGATAATTGAGCGGGGACGAGCTGCGCTCTTTCAGACCGATTGCCACTCCCACGCCCAGTCCAAGTGCGAGATAGAAGATCGACGTGATGGTGAGGTCCATGATGACGCTCCAACGAAGTGGTGATCGAGCAATTCCGAACGGTCCAAGTGCGTCTTCAGAGCTAAGCCTGCGGGGCACTCATCTCAGTCGCGGTGCGACTGAGCTACGTAGGCGAGTCGCTCCGCGACTCGCATCACCCGAAAATCGAGCCTTGAACATGCACTAATTCATCAACGCCCACAGCTCGTGAATCATCACCGGGCTGACCGCAGTGAAGATCACGCTCCACGACAGCACCAAGCGACGCAGGAAGCAGGTGCGTTCGACTCGTCGAGCGGCGGGCATCTCGAAAGGCAGTTCTCCGAAGCCTCGATACAGCGACCGACAGCCTGCGATGCCGGCAATGAACGGCAACGCCAAACCAAAGTGGAAGACTGCCGTGCGGGTGAAGTCCGAGGTCTCAAACAAGATCACTCCCAAAGCCAAAGCGGCATACACAGGCAAGATGCCGACCAGCGCGATGGCCGTTGTGGCTTTGGCTTTCAGTGCGTTTTGCACGACATCCAGCATCGTCATCCGCACTCCGGCCAGTAAGCCGTAGAAGTACAAGCTGGGGAGGCAGATGCAGGTCGCTCCGATAAGCCCGATCGCATAGGCCGTCATCAGTTTGAAGGCTTGACCGTTAAGCCACGGTGTCATCCGGCTGGCTCCGACGGGTGTATGTTCAAAGGCCATGACATCGGACAAGTTCGTCGTCAGTGCCTTCTTCATCGGCAAGAGCTTGGGCCACATGTCGGCTGAGCTAAATACCAACGACATCGCGATGCCGAACATCAAGAAGCCCACCAGTGACACCACGAGCAAGCGTGGGACGAGCTGTCCGCTATGGCCTGTTTCGGTGATGGCCTTATCGAGCGATGCGGGCGATTTGAGGATCGCATCCGTGATACCGACCAATGTTGGATCGAGCGGTTCGACGACTGTTGGTTGGACTTGTTTCGATGGGAGTCTGTCAGCGGCGAACTTGCGGACGAACTCGCTTGCGGGGCGGCTGGGTTCGATGACTTCGAGGTCGTCGACAAAATCTTCGTCGGCAGTGATGGGCATGATGTGACCTTTGTGTTGAGGAGATGAGGCCTGCAATGCAGGCTCGCTCTCGGAGAATTCGAAAGAGCAGATCGAGCTTGTAGGATCGAGTACACAACGATCGATGAGGTCTCGTTCGAGACGACGCGATCAAGTTGGGACGAAGCTGAAGTTGAACAAACCGAAGAAGCAGAAGAGTTCGATGCCGATGGCTCCGACTAACACCAACCACCATGTGGGTGGTGCGTCACGTTCGGGTTCGAGACTTCTCATGACTCGCGAGAAGACATCGATCATCGAAATGCCGACTCCATTGAAGACGGCCAGATTCACCACCATGACCACCGTGGAGTGAGGGATTGCGACCGAGAAGAACCAGTTGATTGGGATTGAAGCCACCATCGCCAGGCCGCCCCAACTTGTTGTGACCAACGCCGCCAATACGGTGCTGCTGAGCTTGAGCTTGGAACCCGACAAGCTGTTGAGGATGTAGAGCGCGGGCAGCGGGATGCCCCAAGCGAGTCCTGCTCCCAGCGTGCATGCGGCGGCTTTGTAGTAGACGTCATGAGCGGTCCCGAGCAGTCCCATCGTCATGCCGTAGGTCACGGTGCCAAACACAGCCGTGGCGAACAGTGAGAACCACACCGACCAGCGATAGCGGGCAGTGCCAGAGTTCCAGGCGATGGCGAAGTCTTCGGGCTGACGCAGTGCCAAGCCAATGTGAGCGACGCTGGAACGCAGAGTGGATTGCAACATGTTCGATCTCCTTGAGTGCGGGGTGTTGACTCAAGGACCGCAAGCCATCCGTGCGCTTAACCAGAATTCGGCGAAGTCACGCCAAGTTGCCGCAACAAGTTACGGGCGGGCTCGGTGGTGAATGCGTCTCGTCAGCATGTGAGGGCTTGTGGGCCGGGCTTTTCCGATGAGCGTTTGGTTTGAAGTTCTCGTCGCATGGTGAGGCTTCAAGGGCGTCGATGTCGCTTTGAAGTATCGCGTCGTCGGGAACGAGCATGGCAAGCGGGTGGTCCCGGATTAAGCTGCGGTCCCGCCTGCAACCTCGCTCTTTCCCTCGCTATCTCTCGCGTCATTACTCCTGTAAGAACGACTCACACCGCCGACGTCTTGGCTGACGGTTGGCTTCGAGAGTCATCCTCATTGTTTCCATTTGGTCTTTATCAGAGAGCCTCACCGATGCGTCTTTCTGTGTGGTCATTGTGTTGGTCTTGGATTGCCTTGGGACTAGCCAGCGTTTCCATCGCGGCAGACAAGCCCGAGCCTAAGTTTGCTCCCGAGGACGTCGCCTTCTTTGAGAAGGACGTGCTGCCAATCCTCAAGGCGAACTGCTTCAAGTGTCATGGCGGCGAAGCCAAGGTGCAGGCTGATTTCCGCATCACCAGCCGCGCTGGAATTGTGAAGGGCGGCGAGCTGGGGCCAGTCATCAACGATGCCAAGCCGGACGAGAGCTTGTTGCTGCAAGCCATCAATTACGGCGACCTTAAGATGCCGCCGAATGCCAAGCTGTCGGCGGACAAGATTGCCGTGCTGACGAAGTGGGTGAAGCTGGGGCTGCCTTGGTCGAGCACTGCTGACTACGGAGTTGAATCCGAGAAGAAGCATGCCGGGTCCAGCGATGGCGGTGATTACTGGGCCTATCAACCGATCAAGCGACCGACTGCTCCTAGCGTGAAGAACTCGCAGTGGGTGAAGAGTCCGGTGGATGCCTTCGTGTTGGCCAAGCTCGAAGCGAAGGGGCTCAATCCCAGCAAGTCCGCCGACAAGGTCGCGCTGCTACGACGAGCCTTCTATGACCTGACCGGTCTGCCTCCGTCGATCGCGGATGTTGATGCCTTCTTGAAAGACGACTCACCGCAGGCGTTTGAGAAGTTGATTGATCGATTGCTGGAGTCGCCTCAATACGGTGAGAAGTGGGGACGGCATTGGCTCGATCTGGTTCGATATGCCGAGTCTCATGGCTACGAACGCGATAGTCCCAAGCCCGAAGCCTGGCGCTTCCGTGACTATGTCATTGATTCGTTCAATCAAGATAAGCCGTATGACCGCTTCCTCATCGAGCAGCTTGCGGGCGATGAATTGGATGTGGTCACGCGCGAGACCTTGACCGCGACGGGCTACTATCGGCTTGGCATTTGGGACGATGAGCCGGCTGATCCACCGTTGGCTCGCTACGACGGACTCGATGACATTGTGAAGACGACCTCTGAAGTGATGCTCGGAATCTCGATGGGATGTGCTCGCTGTCACGATCACAAAGGTGATCCGATTCCGCATGCCGACTACTATCGCATGCTGGCTTACTTCCATGATGTCACTCATCCGAATAGCCAGAACCTGCGGCATCTCGCCAATGAAGAGGATCGAGTTGAGCATGCCAATCGTGTGAAAGCTAAGGTCGATCGCGAAGCCAAACTGCAAGCTGACATTCGCGCGATTGAAGAGACCTTCAGGACTCAGTTGGCTGAGAAACTCGGCATCAAGATTGTGCCGATTGATCGCACGGCGGATGGAAAAGCGGTGTTGCTCGCAGATTCTCGCAAGCAACCTCAGAAGTGGTACTTCAGCACCGAGAAGCCGTCCGATGATTGGATGCAACCGGACTACAGCGTTACGTCGTGGAAGGAAGGCAATGGTGGCTTTGGCACTAATGGAACCCCTGGTGCCGTCGTCCGCACTGAGTGGAAGACAAACGACATCTGGCTGCGACGAGACTTCGAACTGAGCGAGATCCCCAAGGCTCTGTTGCTAGAGTTACACCATGACGAAGACGTCGAAGTCTTCATCAACGGCTTCCAGGTCTACTCGGCGAAGGGGTTCATAACAGACTACGCCAAGTACCCGCTGAAGAAGCCGGCGCTCAAGGCGTTGGTGCCCGGACGCAACGTGCTCGCGATTCACTGCAAGCAAACAGGCGGCGGCCAATACATCGACGCGGGCTTGATCGCTTCGGAAGAACTCGACCTGCTCGCGGCGATGAAGCAACACGGCGAGGCGGTGTTGGGTAAGGACACGTTGAGAGAACATGCCAAGCTGTCGAAGGAACTCGAAGACAGCAAGAAGATGAAACTGACCGAACCAGGCACGGCGATCATGGCTGTTGCTGAAGCGGGTCGCGCTCAGACGTTTGTCTTGCTGCGAGGCAGCCCAAATTCGAAGGGTCAACAAGTTGAACCAAACGTGCCCGCGATGTTGAAGTCGAAGACTCCCGAGTTGCCTCAATCACCGACGAAGCAAGGCACTTCCGGCAAGCGGTTGGCGTTTGCGAAGTGGCTGACGTCGCCGGAGAACCCGCTAACTGCGCGGGTGATCGCGAATCGACTTTGGCAGCATCACTTCGGCCGCGCGATCGTGCCGACGCCCAATGATTTCGGACAACTCGGCGAGCAACCGACGCATCCCGAACTTCTCGACTGGTTGGCCAGTGAGGTGGTGGCTGGTGGTTGGAAGCTCAAGCGAATGCACAAGCTGCTGATGCTGTCGGCGACTTATCAGCAAGCCAGCTTGAGCGAGTATGCGGCCGCTACCGACAAGTCCGCGAAGTCGCCGCACGAAGTCGATCCTGCGAACTCATTGCTGTGGCGGATGAACTCGCGGCGCCTGACGAGCGAAGAGATTCGTGACTCGATGCTGGCCGCGACGGGCGAACTCAACTTGAAGGCCGGCGGACCGAGCATCTACGTGCCCATTCCGGCTGAAGTCCTTGCAGGTCAATCGCGTCCTGGAGCTGGTTGGTCGAAGTCCTCGCCTGAGGATGAAGTGCGTCGCAGCGTCTACATCCATCTGAAGCGGTCATTGCTCGTGCCGATCCTCGAGATGCACGACCAAGCCGACACCGATTCCAGTTGTCCCGTGCGCTACAACACCGTCGTACCGACTCAGTCGTTGGGCATGCTCAACGGCGACTTCACGAACGAGAAAGCGAACAAGTTGGCCGCACGGCTAAAGCAAGATGCTCCGAACGATTTGGCTGCTCAAGTTCGGCTGGCATTGAGACTGACAACATCGCGAGTCCCGTCGAATGACGAGGTGACTTCAGACGTCAGCTTTGTTCGCGACCTCCAAGCACGCCGACAACTCTCCGTCGATCAAGCCTTGCGGCATTATTGCTTGCTCATGCTCAACACGAACGAGTTCGTGTATGTGGATTAGCAGGTCTGATGGAGTTCGAGCATCTCTTGAAAACTGCAGTCTTCATCGTCGGTCAAAGGTATTTCGGCAGGTATGTAGGAGTAACTTCATGACGCTTACTTTTCAGCTTTCAATTGATGAGCCAACTTCGGAATTCGTCAGTCGTCAGTCTGTAATCGAAGGCTTCACATGCCCCGAGCAATATGTCCTCAATGTGCTTGATCAAGTTCGACAACGCGAGGAGTTGTCCCAAGCACTTCTGAAAGGCATGGAATCGCCGCGTCTCAAACTTACTCCTGAACTAGAGCAGAACATGTGGGATCAGGCTGTGGCGAAGTCAGAGCGGATTAGAAGTGGCAGCTGAAATCGAAATCTTTCTCACGAAGGAAGCACAAGCTGATGTGACGGACCACATTGCTTACATCCACGCACAAAGACCTGAGTCGGCCGCGCAATTTCGAGTTGAACTCCACGAACGGTTTCGCCTTATTGCCGAAAACCCACTCAGCAGTGGCTTGATCGATCTTCCTCATGAGCGATTGCTAAACCTTCGCTGTTGTCTAGTTTCAGCTCGATTCCTGAATCACATTATCTATTACCTACCAAGACCAACCGGAGTGGAAATCATTCGAGTCCTGCACGGCTCTGCGAACCGCGATGCTGTGTTGTGACCTTAATCTGAAAGGCACTTAGGTTCTTAATCATGACTCATTCAACATCGACTTCTAATTTCTGCCGTCGGACTCGCCGCGAATTCTTTTGGGAAACAGGGGCTGGTTTCACGGGACTGGCACTGAGCGGCATGTTGTCGAATGATGGCTTCTTGCAAGGGCAAGCGGTCGCGGCTGATGGCTCGAAATGGGTCAATCCAATGGCGGCCAAGAAGCCACACTTCGAGCCGAAGGCGAAAGCTGTGGTCTTCCTGTTTATGTACGGAGGACCATCTCATGTTGACACGTTCGAATATAAGCCAGAGCTGTATCCGCTCGATGGCAAAACGATTCCAGTGAAGACGTTTGGCCGAGGTGGCCACAAGAATCAGGGACGAGTGGTCGGCCCCAAGTGGCAGTTCAAGCAATACGGAGAATGCGGCAAGCACGTCTCTGATCTCTTTCCGCATGTCGGCACCTGCGTCGACGACATGGCCTTCATTCACTCGATGTATGCCGAGTCTCCAATTCACGGCTCGGCGATGTTGATGATGAACTCCGGGCGGCTGCTAAGCGGTCATCCGTGCTTGGGTTCATGGGCGACTTATGGTCTGGGCAGCGTGAATGAGAACCTGCCTGGGTTCGTCGTCATGCTCGATAATTCTGGCGGCCCAATCAGCGGCGCGAAGAATTGGTCGAGCGGCTACATGCCTGCCGCTTATCAGGGAACGGTGATCAAGGCCAGCGGTACTCCCATCCAAAGTTTGGTGCCGCCGGAAGGGATGACTCGAGAGCTGCAACGCGATTTGTTGGATCGCCTGCGCGACAAGAATCAGCAGCATCATGCTTCGCGAGTGGATAACACCGAACTCAGTGCTCGCATCGCGAGTTACGAACTCGCCTTCAAGATGCAGCAGCACGCGCCTGAGGCCGTGGACTTTGCGCAAGAGTCTGCCGACACCCAGAAGCTGTATGGGCTGGACGATCCAAAGACTGAGGACTTCGGCAAGAAGTTGTTGCTCACGCGACGGATGATCGAACGCGGCGTCCGCTTCGTGCAGGTTTACTCGGGCGGCAACCACAACGATTACAACTGGGACGCTCATGGTGATCTCGTTGCGAATCACACCAAGCACGCCGGGGCGACCGATCGTCCGATTGCTGGGTTCCTAAAGGATCTCAAAGAACGAGGCATGCTGAAGGACACGATCGTGATTTGGGGCGGAGAATTCGGTCGGCAGCCGACTGCGGAATACGCATCGGGAACGGGCCGCGATCACAACGCTTATGGT